>CALIIP010000105.1 GCA_938018045.1 uncultured Flavobacteriaceae bacterium | reverse complement strand
GGAAAGTCTGATTTTGACATTAAACTTGAAACGGAAATTACAAAAGAACGAGATTCTCTTGCAATAAAACGTGTAATATCCTTTGTATTATGGTCGCTTCCAGGCCAAACAGCAATATGCAAATTTTCTCCTAAACCATACAAAGCAGTTCTTGGTAAAGGCATCCAATTTTCCCAACAATTTAAACCTCCAACAGTAAATTCTTTTAACGGATGAACTTGCAAACCGTTTCCATCTCCTGGAGCCCAAGTTAAACGTTCATCAAATGTTGGTTGAAGTTTACGGTGGACAGATTTTATTTCTCCTCCTTGGTTTATATAAACTAAAGATGCATAAATACTGTGTCCACCTCTATTTTGAGCGCGTTCCATAATTCCTAAATAAATAGAAATTTTATGCGCTTTTGCTAATTTACAAACGGAATCTAATTCTCCTTTTTCTATAATAATAGAATTTCGAACATAATGTGCGTGAATTTCTTTTTGAGTTTTAGAATCCCATTCTGCACCATTTGTTAATGCAATCCAAAATGGATATCCTGGCAATAATGCTTCACCAAAAACAATAAGTTCACATTTTTCTTTTGCAGCATCTAAAATTGATTTCTCAATTTTCTCAATTGTTTTTTCTTTGTTTAACCAAACTGGTGAAATTTGTGCTAATGCTACTTTTAATAAGTTATTTTTCATGATTATTTAAATATTTTTATTTCACCCTCACATTCCATCTTCCAAATTTTAGCATCTTCATCCATATTAATAGTCCAATAATTAAATCCTTTTTCAAAATATCTTCCTGCTGTTTCAAAAGAAACTTTGATAGTTAATGTAGAAAAAAGAATTAATAGAACTAAACCAACTTTATTTAGAATCTTTATGGTTTTATAATGATTGATTTTAAAAATTACTTTCTGATAAATAAATTTAAGAGTTAATAAAACTAAACTCCAGATCAAAGTATTTATAAAGAGTGGAACAAATCCATAATACAACTCCATGGAACTTGCCAATGAACTTTTACTAAAAACAAATGGACTTCCCCAAAATTTTGGAAACTGCTCATCTCCAATACAATTATATTCAATGGTTATTAATGAGGATAAAACTAATCCTAAACCAATATAAAAAGCAATTAAGTACTTCATTATATATCTATTTCAACTACCAAACCTTCATTGGCACGAACATTAAAAACTGTACTATCATCAAAAATTAAATATTGCCCTTTTATCCCTTTTAAAATTCCTTTAAATTTTTGCGCTTTTACTAAATTCAAACTTTTTACTTTTTCTGGATATTTATTTACTGGGAAATTCAGTTTCAATTCTGTTGTGTTTTCCTTCAAATAATATTCCTTTGCTTCATCTGGAATGTATTTTGACAACTCTTCTTTTTTGGCAACTAAATCAACATCAGTAATATCATTTGTGAGCATTTTTCTCCAATTGGTTTTGTCAGACACGTAATCTTTTAAAGCAACTTCGGTTATTCCTGCTAAATAACGATTCGGAACCTCAACAATTTCAATTGCTTCATGCGCCCCTTGATCTATCCAACGAGTAGGAACTTGAGACTTTCTAGTGACACCAACCTTTACATCACTAGAATTTGCTAAATACACAATATGCGGCATCAATTGCATCTTTTTTTCATACTCTAAATCTCGATCTTCTATTCCTAGATGCGCAGTACTCTTCTCAGGATTTATAATCCATTCTCCAGCATTTGGTGCTTCAAAAAAACAGTTTTTACAAAATCCTTGACGGTAAATTGGCTTGTCCTTATGACAACTCAAACATTCATATTTTATAAATGATAACTGGATTTCTCTATCCAATAATTGATTTATATTCAAAAAATCATCTTCCATATCAAGATAGTATTGAATGGTATTTTCATTAGAAGTCATCATTTTTTTAAGTACGCCTTGATATGTCATAATAGAATTGTAATTTTAACTCGATAAAGATACTCAATTAACGATGGCAATACCAATAGTAAACTCCATAATTTCATGGTTTTTAAAAAAACGAATTCACCAAATAGAATTATTTGTCAAATATCCTATTGATGTTCAAGAAGAACTACTTTATCAACTTCTTTTTACTGCAAGAAATACTGAAATTGGCAAACAATTCGATTTTAAAAACATCAAAGATTACAAAACATTTACAGAGTCAATCCCTATTCAAAAGTACGAGACTTTTTCTCCATTTATTGAACGTGTACGTAAAGGTGAACAAAATATTTTTTGGAACTCAAATATAAAATGGTTTGCAAAATCAAGCGGAACTACTAATGCAAAAAGTAAATTTATTCCTGTGAGTGATGAAGCAATTGAAGGTTGCCATTTAAAAGCAGGTAAAGATATGTTGTGCTTGTATATAAACAATAATCCTAATGCTCAACTCTTTACTGGAAAGGGTTTGCGACTTGGCGGAAGTGCAGCAGTTTACGAAGACAACAACTCTTATTTCGGAGATTTATCAGCAATTATTATTGAAAATATGCCTTTTTGGGCAAATGTAAATAGTGCTCCAAAACAAGAAACAGCTTTAATGAGCGAATGGGAAACTAAAATGGAAGCCATCATAAATGAAACAATTCCTGAAAATATTACAAGTCTAATTGGTGTTCCTTCTTGGATGCTGGTTCTGTTAAATAAAGTACTAGAAAAAACTGGAAAAGATAATATTTTGGAAGTTTGGCCAAATTTAGAAGTCTATTTTCATGGAGGTGTAAACTTCAACCCATATCGTGAGCAATTCAAAAAATTGATTCCGAAAAAAGAATTTCAATACTACGAAACTTACAATGCCTCTGAAGGTTTTTTTGCGATTCAAGATAAAAACAATTCTGAAGAATTACTCTTGATGCTCGACTACGGAATTTTTTATGAATTCATTCCTATGGATGAATATGATAGTGAAAATTCGATGGCAATTCCCTTATCAAAAGTTAAAAAAAATGTCAATTATGCTATTCTAATTACTACAAATGGAGGCCTGTGGAGATACTTAATTGGTGATACTGTAAAGTTCACTTCGATAAAACCATATAGAATAAAAATAACAGGAAGAACTAAGCACTTTATAAATGTTTTTGGTGAAGAATTGATTATCGAAAACGCTGAGGAAGCGTTAAAAAAAGCTTGTAAAAAGACAAGCGCAACAATTACCGATTATACTGTTGCGCCAATATTTATGAAAGATAAAAAAAGCGGTAGTCATGAGTGGATAATAGAATTTAGTAAGGCTCCAGAGAACATTAATTATTTTATAGAGTTACTTGACAATGCGCTTAAATCTATTAATTCTGATTACGAAGCTAAGCGTTATAAAAACATGACATTATCATTACCGAAAGTGCATTCTTCGAGAAAAGGATTGTTTTATGATTGGCTAAAAGTGAACCAAAAATTGGGAGGTCAGCATAAAGTTCCAAGATTATCAAATTCAAGAAAATTTGTTGAAGAATTATTACAATTAGATTCTTAATTATAATGAATTACATTTTACCTTTAATAATCGGTTTTTTAGCAGCATTTATTGGGCTTTTAGCACCTTCAATGCTAAATATGACTGCTGCAAGAACAAGTATTGAAAAGGGCAAGAAAGCGGGAATTCAATTTTCTGCAGGCGCCGCAACAGTTGTTTTTATTCAAGGCTTTATTGCTGTAACATTTGCCAAATATTTAGTTGCTAATCCTGAAATAATTACAAATCTTAAAATTGCTGCAATTTTTGTTTTATTGGCATTGGCTATTTTCTTTTTTATGCAAGCACGTAAAAAATTTAAAGCAGAAGGCGAAAACAAAAAAGGAAGTAGTTTTTTTATTGGCCTTGGAATGTCTTCGTTAAATATGCTTGCAATTCCATTTTTTCTTACAATGGCAACATTAGCAGAAAATAAAGGTTGGATGTCTATTGAGCAACCATACGCAACAATTTATGTTTTTGGTGCAGTTCTAGGTGCATTTTCTTTGTTTGTCATCTATGTTTCATTTGCTGAAATGATTGCCAAAAAAGCACAGTTTATTGCAAGAAATATTAGTTATATACTAAGTATTTTATTTGTTTTATTGGCAATTTCGACAGCAGTACAAGTGTTTGGGTAAAGCGAATTATATCTTACGCTCAATCACGTAATTTACCATATTAACTAGCGATTCTTTGTATGTAGTTTCGGGATAAGAACTCAATATTTCCAAAGCTTTTTGCTGATATTCTTTCATTTTAGAAGTTGTGTATTCAATACCTCCTTTTTCTTTTACAAAAGCAATAACTTCCTTCACCCTTTTCTTATCTTTATTATACTTTTTAACAGAATTAATCAACCATTTTTTTTCTGATGGCTCACAATTATTCAATGCATAAATCAATGGCAATGTCATTTTTTGCTCTTTGATGTCTATTCCTGTTGGCTTTCCAATTTTTTCATCAGAGTAATCAAACAAATCATCCTTTATTTGAAATGCTATTCCGATGAGTTCACCAAACTTTCGCATTTTTTCAACCTCCTCTTTATCACTTCCAACTGATGCCGCACCAATACCACAACAAGCGGCAATCAAAGTTGCTGTTTTCTGACGAATGATATTAAAGTAAATATCTTCTGTAATATCAAGTTTTCGAGCTTTTTCTATTTGGAGTAATTCACCTTCACTCATTTCTCTAACTGCAATAGAAATCAGTTTTAAAATATCAAAATCATCATTATCAATAGATAACAACAATCCTTTAGACAACAAAAAATCACCAACTAAAACCGCAATTTTATTTTTCCAAAGTGCATTTAAAGAAAAGAAACCTCTTCTACGATTACTATCATCTACAACATCATCATGCACCAAAGTTGCTGTATGAATCAGTTCTATTACTGATGCGCCACGATAAGTACGCTCGTCAAACTTTCCGTTAGAAACCATTTTTGCAACCAAGAACACAAACATTGGTCGCATCTGTTTTCCTTTTCTACGAACTATATAATGAGTAATTCTATTGAGTAGTGGAACCTTAGAAATCATTGCCTCTTTGAATTTCTCTTCAAAGAGTTCCATTTCATTTACAATAGGTTGTTTTATTTGTTCTACTATCTTCATTCTTTAGAAGTCAAAAGTAAGCAAAATATCTATGCTTTTTTATTTGCTAGTTGTCCGCATGCTGCATCTATATCTTTTCCTCTACTTCGGCGAACATTTACAACAATATCATTCATTTCGAGCACACTTACATAATCTGCAATTGCTCTTTTTGGTGCTTGCTGAAATTCACCATCATCAATTGGATTGTACTCAATAATATTGACTTTACATGGTACAGCCTTGCAAAAATCTACCAAAGCATCTATATCTTTTCTTGTGTCGTTTATTCCGTCCCAAACGATGTATTCATAAGTAATCATTCGCTCGGTTTTCTCATACCAATACTCTAATGATTCACGCAAATCATCTAACGGAAAATTCTCATTAAAAGGCATTATTTGTGTTCTAACTTCATCAATTGCTGAATGTAAAGACACTGCTAAATTGAATTTCACTTCATCATCAGCAAGTTTTTTTATCATCTTTGGCACTCCAGAAGTTGATAGTGTAATTCTCTTTGGTGACATTCCTAAACCTTCAGGAGACGTTATTTTCTCTATTGATTTAAGCACATTGTTATAATTCATCAATGGTTCACCCATTCCCATAAAAACAATATTTGTCAACTTGCGATTGTGATACAATAAACTTTCTTGATTGATTGCTGCAACTTGATCATAGATTTCATCAGGATTCAAATTTCGCATACGTTTTAAACGAGAAGTTGCACAAAATTTACAATCTAGACTACAACCAACTTGACTAGAAACACAAGCAGTTGTTCGAGTTTCCGTAGGGATTAAAACAGACTCAACCATTAAACCATCGTGTAAACGAACAGCATTTTTTATGGTACCATCTTTACTTCGTTGCATTTCATCAACCTCAATATGATTGATCACAAAGTTATCTTCGAGCATTTGACGCGTTTCTTTTGAAATATTTGTCATACCATCAAAAGAATGCGAAACTTTACTCCACAACCATTCATAGACTTGATTTCCACGAAAAGCCTTATCGCCATTTTCTACAAAAAAATCACGTAATTGTTCTTTGGTAAGTGATCGTATGTCTTTTTTTTTCGCTTCGCTCAAAAGTTTATTATTTATATAAAAAAAACTGACTTCTATTTTTGATAGCGTCAGTTTTTAATGTTTTTATTATTTATTGCTTCTATTAAATTTAGATAATCAACATTGCATCTCCATAAGAGTAGAAATGATATCCTTCTTTAATTGCAACTTTATATGCTTCAGTTAAAAAGTCATGACCTGCAAATGCAGATGCCATCATCATTAAAGTAGATTTCGGCATATGAAAATTAGTAATCATACAGTTTGCAATTGAAAAATCATGTGGAGGAAAAATAAATTTATTTGTCCAACCTGTAAATTCATTTAACTGTCCTGCAGATGATACTGAACTTTCTAATGTTCTCATAGAAGTTGTACCAACAGCACAGATTCTACGCTTATTTTTCAATGCATCATTAACCATTTTTGCTGAAGCTGCAGTAATATCGATTTCTTCAGAATCCATTTTATGCTTAGATAAATCCTCTACTTCTACAGGATTAAAAGTTCCTAAGCCTACATGCAAGGTTACTTTTGCAAAATCAACACCTTTAATTTCCAATCTTTTTAATAAGTGTTTTGAAAAGTGCATTCCTGCTGTTGGTGCTGCAACCGAACCTTCATGCTTTGCATAAATAGTTTGGAAACGATCTTTATCAGAAGGCTCTGTATCTCTTTGAATATATTTAGGCAACGGAGTTTCTCCTTGTTTTTTCAATCTTTTTCTAAATTCTTCATAAGAACCATCGTATAAGAAACGAAGTGTACGCCCTCTTGAAGTTGTGTTGTCAATAACCTCAGCAACTAAACTTTCATCATCACCAAAAAATAATTTGTTTCCGATTCTTATTTTTCTTGCAGGATCTACTAATACATCCCATAAACGTTGCTCTTCATTTAATTCTCTTAATAAGAAAACTTCAATTCTTGCGCCTGTTTTTTCTTTTTCACCAAATAAACGAGCAGGAAATACTTTAGAATCGTTCATTACCAATAAATCTCCTTCATCAAAATAGTCGATCAAATCCTTGAACTTCTTGTGCTCAATCGTTTGTTCTTTTCTATTTAAGACCATTAAACGTGACTCATCACGATGTTCTGCTGGATATTCTACTAATAATTCTTCAGGTAATTCAAACCCAAATTTCGACAATTTCATTCCCATATTTATATTTTAAAGATTGCAAATATACAACATCGCGATAGGCGTTGTCAAGTGTTTTGAGTAAAACTTTTACTTCGTGAGTTTTTGGATGTCTTTCCAGAAGTCTGGATATGATTTAGATACAACATTTGCATCTTCTATTTCTAATGAAGTTTTGAGTAATAATGGTGCAAATGCCATTGCCATCCTATGATCATTATAGGTCTTTACCAACACATCTTTTTTAATTGTTGATGTTGATTTTAAGTGTAAACTCTCATCAGTTATTTGCACTTCTGCTCCAAACTTTTCCAATTCTGTTTTGAGCGCAACCAATCTGTCCGTTTCTTTAATTTTAAGTGTATGTAATCCTGATAAATTACAAGAAATATTTAATCCAAAACAAGTCACAGTAATAGTTTGAGCAATATCTGGAGCATTTTTTAAATCTAAAATAATGTGGCTCGAAACTTTCGACTCACTCTTTTTTAACGTCATTGTATTCTCACCAAAAACGGTTTCTACACCTAATTTCTGATAAATATCTGCCAAAACAGCATCTCCTTGCAAACTGTTCTTTTTGTAAGATTTTAATGTTATTTCTGCGTCTTTACTCAATGCAACTAAACTGTAATAATACGATGCTGAACTCCAATCTGATTCAACAGTAACTACTTTATCTTCAAGTTGTGTTTTTGGTTTTAACGTAATGATATTTTCTTCCCAATAATTTTCAATTCCAAGCTCTGAAAGTAAACTCAATGTCATTTTTATATATGGAACAGATGTTACTTTGCCTTCAAATGTTAATTGAAGCCCGTTTTTAAGACTTGATGCAATTAACAACAATGCAGAAATGTATTGACTACTCACACTTCCATTTATCTTAACTTTATCATTCGTCAACTTCTTGCCAATAATCTTAATTGGCGGAACTCCTTCATTCTCTAAATACTCAATATTTGCGCCCAAAGACTTCAGCGCATCAACCAATATTTTGATTGGTCGTTCTTTCATTCGTTTTGAACCCGTAAGTATGGTTTCGCGACCTTCTAAAATCGAAAAATAAGCAGTTAAAAAACGCATTGCTGTTCCTGCATGATGAATGTCAATAATTTTTTCATCAGAAGACAACGCCTTTCTCATCACAGCTGTATCATCAGATTCCCCAAGATTTTCTATCTTAAGGTTCTTATAAAACTCTTGCAAAATCAACAATCGATTTGATTCGCTTTTAGAACCTGTAATCTTGATTGTTGCCTTTAAAGGTTTATTATATTGAGGTAATTTTATGTTCAATTTACTTTTTTATAAATTTATAATACACTGTCATTAACAAGCCATACATCATAGACATCAACCATATTGTTTTTAGAAATGGTTGCCATTTTCCGTCAATAAAATACTCGTTTTTCAAACCTTCTAATCCATCAAACATAAAAAATCCAGTGAATGTTTTTATCAAAGCAACAACAATAAAAAAAATGATTGTAAATCTAATAAAGAGTTTTAAAAAAGAGGCGTTTTTGTATTGGTTCATTTATGTTAGTTTATAAAGTATGAAGGTTTGTAAAGTTTAAAAGTTTGATTATTGAAAGTTTATTGTTTTACTTTATAAACTTTCAAATTTTTGAACTTTTTACTCACTTCAATTTTTCGTTATTATGATGTCTATCGTGATCACGTTTGGTTTTGAAATCCAATTTTTTATCAAAAGACTCTTGTAAATTTATTCCTGTTTGATTTGCCAAGCACATGACCACAAACAATACATCTGCCAATTCCTCGCCTAAATCTTTGTTCTTATCACTTTCTTTTTCGCTTTGTTCACCATATCTACGTGCAATAATTCTTGCGACTTCACCAACTTCTTCTGTCAATTGCGCCATATTTGTAAGTTCATTAAAATAACGAACTCCATGCTCTTTTATCCAAATATCTACTTGTTGCTGTGCGTCTTTAATGTTCATTTATTACTTCTTTTATAGAATTTCAAATATAGCAATTCTTAGTTTAGTTTGTTTCTTAACCCTCAAAAAAATTAACTTCTATTGCTTATATTGAAATACTTCAGCATGATACGATATATCCAATTAAAATAAACCAACCCTTAATAATAACGATAATTGAAATTCTATAAAATCTCAATATATTTAACATAACTTTGCGAGATTGATTTTGTATCCTATTACTTTTTACAATAAATTGCTAAAATATGATAAATACTATTTTATGAGAAGTCAACTGGAATCTATAAGACCCACAATTAAAGGTTTACTTATTAAAAAAGAAATAAGTACGATGGAGTATTTTCAGAACAATACACTTAGGCCTATTCTTAAATTTCAGAATAGTTTACTCCTATCAATTTTTAATTATCATCTTAAAAAAAGTAAAATAATTCTTGATCAATTAACTGATATTAAAAAAGAGGAATGCATCGAGAAAATAATTCAAAAAGATCAAAAAATTCGCCATGTTTTATTGGGAGTTATAATAGGTCATTTTACGGAGACTGAATATCTAGCATATATAAAGCATGAAAAAGAATTGAATCGACGTATAACGAATATACTTATTCAAAGATTGCAAAATCAATTATAAAAATTTTATGAATTTAAACTTACTCCATTTTGAAACTCATCAACGTTCTCTCACAGATGAATGGGTTCTTTTAGTTCACGGAGCTGGAGGAAGTAGTAGAACTTGGAAACAACAAATTGAACAATTAGGAGCACACTATAATTTGTTGATTATTGATTTACCTGGACATGGGAAAAATGCAATTGATTCTGATCAATTTCCAAATTATTCGTTCGAATTCATGGCCGATAAAATGTGGGAAATTGTTGATCATTTAAAAATTCATAAAATTCACATTGTAGGTGTTTCATTAGGTACAATTATATGCTTACAAATGCGTGAATTACAAGAAGATAGAATCCTTTCAGTTATTATGCCTGGAGCAATTGTAAAATTGAATAGAAAGTTGAAAGTATTGGCTAATTTAAGTTTATCCCTTGCTAAAATTATTGGCTATCGCAATTTTTATAAACTAAGCGCAAGAATAATGCTACCAAGAAACAATCATAAAAAGTCTAGAGATGTTTTTATCAACGAATCGAAAGCTTTAAGTATCAATGAATTTAAAAAATGGACAGCATTATATTACAATCTGAATAAAACACTTCTTGAATTTTTCAATGCTAAATCGTCAATTCCACACTTATTAATTATGGGAAGTCAAGATCATTTATTCCTTGAACCTGCCAAAGACTATGCAATTTACCATAGCAATGCTACAATTAAAGTAATTCAAGATTGTGGGCATGTTGTAAGTATAGAAAAGGCAAAAAAGTTTAATAGTATTTGCTTAAATTTTTTAAAATCACTTTCATAATTTATTGGACTACAAATATTCGAGAAACTTTTTTCTCGAAATCTCTTCGGCACCCAAACTTGATAAATGATTATTGTAAACTTGGCAATCTATAAGTTTGTAATTGTGGTCTTTGACTAAATGAATAAACGCAATTTTAGATGCGTTACTCACGTCACTAAACATACTTTCTCCACAAAAAATATCGTTGATTTCAAGTCCGTATAAACCACCAACTATTTTATTGTTTTTCCAGACCTCTACAGACTTAGCAATTCCTAGTTTATGCAATTTTACATAAGCCTCTTTCATCTTATCAGTAATCCAAGTTCCAGTTTCTCCTTGAGCAGTTCTATCTACTGTTTTACAACTTGCAATAACTTCCTCAAAGGCTTCATTAAACGTAATTTTAAAGACTTCTTTCTTCAAAACTTGGCGCATACTTTTAGATACCTTTAACTTCTCTGGAAACAACACCATTCTTGGATCTGGACTGTACCAAACGATTGGCTCTTGTTCAGAATACCAAGGAAAAATTCCGCTTTTATACGCCAACAATAAGCGTTCTGTAGATAAATCTCCTCCAACAGCAACCATTCCATAATGATTGGCTGTTTCTACTGAAGGAAATTCAAGTTTGTTGGTAAGTATTTGCATTTCACAAAAATAGGAAGTTTAATAATATAACATACTGTCATTCTGAATGAAATGAAGAATCTGAGATTTTCGACTGCGCTCAAAATGACAAAAAGGAAATAAAAAAACCGTCTCGCCAAAGGCGGACGGTTTTAATTATATAAAGATACTGAACTCTCACTCAGAATATTTTTTGGCGGTCATCCTAAGACTTAGAATGGTAGATCGTCTGGCTCATTTTCAGATAAATCTGCTGCTTTTAACTCTTCTAAAGGAGGTAATTCAGCAGCTTGAGGAGCAGCAGTTTGCAAGTTTTCAATTCTCCAACCTTGAATTGAATTGAAATATTTTGCAACACCTTCTGGATTGATCCATTCGCGACCTCTTAAATTGATTGCTACTTTTACATCTTGACCAACTTGGTAACTGTCTAATAAATTACATTTATCCTGTACAAACTCAATCATCAACATTTGAGGATATTGCTCGTTTGTAGTGACAACCAATTCTCTTTTTCTAAAACCACTTGAACCAAATGTTTGTTCTTGACCTATTAATTTAACTTTTCCTGTTACTTCCATTATCTTGATTAATTATTTGATTAAAAGTACTTTCCAAGCACTTTCTATTTCTTTTTTATTTAAAAACTCATGTGCAAATGTATGCTTTTCTTTGGAT
This sequence comes from uncultured Flavobacteriaceae bacterium, assembly GCA_938018045.1. GTDB lineage: Bacteria > Bacteroidota > Bacteroidia > Flavobacteriales > Flavobacteriaceae > Urechidicola. The sequence continues at coordinate 2,012 of CALIIP010000105.1, read as the reverse complement.
TTTATTCCCACAAATTGTGGGTGTTCTTCTGCAAACTTATCAACATTTTGTTGATTTGGTATCGCTTCAATATTCCCTAACATTCCCAAATCATTACCTGTAAGAATATCGCTATTTTTTATTTCTGATGGAATTAAATCTACACCAATTCCTAAACTTGATAAAGGCTTAGGCACTTCAAACATTCCGTTATTGGCTCTAGAATACCAACTTCCACCCATTCTTGAAACTAAATCAATTTTATGTTGATCTATTGCACCATTATCATCTAATATACCTTCTTTGATATGTAATTTTACAACTTCGCAGATTATCAAGTTTCCTGCTCCTCCTTCTGTTCCTAATTCGATAATCTCGTTCACCTTGCATTCCATTTGCACAGGAGATTCAGCTACTCTAAAAGGCTTTACAACGTCAGATTTTAACATTGTCAAACCTGCTTTTTCAAATTCATTAATACCTTCTCCATATTCGGTACTTGATAATGACATTTGTTGGACCAAATCATAATTCACAATGTTTATGACAACTTCTTTAGTATCTTTTGCATTTATAAGTGTGTGCTTTATTGTGTTATTTCGCACTCTTCTTGCTGGAGAAAAAATCAAAATTGGAGGATTTGCACTAAACACATTAAAGAAACTAAATGGCGATAAATTCGGATTGCCATCTTCATCAATAGTACTTGCAAATGCTATTGGTCTTGGCGCTACTGAACTTAATAAATAGCCATGTAATTTTGACGTTGGTATGTCTTTTGGATCGATTGAAATCATACCTCAAAAATAAAGAATCTAAAGGAAAGATAATATCAAAATGAAAATTTAGTTATATCTATAGATAAATTTTATATTTGTGTTGATGTCAGTACTTAAAAATTCTCAAACTACACGTTGGATAGCAATCATTGTTTCCTTTATCGTTGTTACACTTATTCTTTGGAACACCTATTCTTTTTTTAAAAAATTTAAGGTCGAAGAGCGTCAAAAAATGGAAATTCTAGGAAAGTCATATGAACGCTTAGGAAAAGCAGATTTGAATAGTGAGATTGGCTTAGAATTGTATATTTTAGAGAGTAATAACTCCATTCCAATGATTATTACTGATGAAAAAGGAGAAATCAGTAATTGGAGTAAATTAAAAGTTGATGACAATCTTACTTATAAATCTTTGAGTGTTGATGACAGAAGATATTTAAGTGAGCAATTAGAAATAATGAAAGCGCAAAACTTACCTATTGATGTAAGTTATAACGTTGAGGAAACTGATGTGCGGCAAATTATTTACTATCGAAATTCTGACTTGCTTAACAAGTTAAAATATTATCCTATATCTTTTTTACTGATTTTACTACTCTTTACAAGTGTTATTTATCTCTTTTTTAAATCTAATAAAATTGCTGAGCAAAATCGTTTATGGACAGGTATGGCAAAGGAAACTGCACACCAAATCGGCACACCTTTATCGTCTTTACTTGGTTGGATAGCATTACTTCGTGCAGATAATGTTGATGAAAGTATGGTTGTTGAAATTGAAAAAGACGTTACACGATTAAATGTAATTGCCGAACGATTTTCGAAAATTGGCTCTATTCCTGAATTAAAAAAACACAATGTTGTAAAAGAAACTAAAGATGCATTTGAATATTTTGAGTCCCGTAGTTCTAAGCAAGTTGTCTTCACTTTTGAAAGTCAGAAAGAAGAATTGTTCTCGCAACTAAACCTTCAACTATATGGTTGGGTGATTGAAAACTTGGTGAAAAACGCCATAGACGCTATGAAAGGTAAAGGAAACCTTACTATTAGCATCTCCGAAACTATGAAAAATATCGATATCTTCATTTCTGATACAGGAAAAGGAATTCCGAAGAATATAAGGAAACAAATTTTTTCTCCAGGATTTACAACTAAAAAGAGAGGTTGGGGACTTGGACTATCACTTTCAAAAAGAATTATTGAAGATTATCATAAAGGAAAAATCTTTGTAAAAAAGTCTGAAATAGATAAAGGAAC
>CALIIP010000104.1 GCA_938018045.1 uncultured Flavobacteriaceae bacterium | reverse complement strand
TGTTTTATGGCATTTTCAGAGATTTCTACAGGATTGTTGTTTCCAACTTCAGCATATACTTCTACGCCAATTTGTTCACCAACAACTTGTAACTGATTGATTGCCGCAGGTCTATATACATCACAACCAACTAGTAATACTTGTTTTGATTTTTTTGTTTTTAGATAATTTGCCAGTTTTCCAGAAAACGTTGTCTTACCAGAACCTTGTAAACCAGACATTAAAATAACTGTTGGAGTTCCAGAAAGGTTGATACCAACCATTTCGCCTCCCATCAATTCGGTCAACTCATCTTTAACGATTTTCACCATCAACTGACCTGGATTTAACGTAGTTAATACGTCTTGACCAATTGCTTTTTGTTGTATGCGTTTGGTAAAATCTTTGGCTATTTTATAGTTTACATCGGCATCAAGAAGCGCTCTACGAACTTCTTTTAATGTTGCTGCAACATTTACTTCTGTTATACTTCCATGTCCTTTAAGAACGTGGAATGCTTTATCTAACTTATCACTTAAATTATTGAACATATTCTTGCTTCATTTTTATAAAAGACAAAGATACTTAAAAATTTAGAAGGTAGAAAGATGTCGTTGATTTTGATTCTAACTTTTTTTATTGATATTTTTCAATTTTAAATCTTAATTTCGCTTTTATATGATAAACCTTAAAAGAGTATTTTTTTTATTTCTGATAACACTATTCTTATCTTGTAATTCAACTGATGAATTGCAAATAAAAACTGGCGATATTATTTTTAGAGGAACGACTACAAGCGAACTATCACAAGCAATAAATGATGTTACGCAGACCGAAATAAAAACAAACTATACGCATATGGGAGTTTGTGAAGTTGTTGAAAATAATGTTTTTGTTTATCATGCAGATTTGGGCAAAGGAGTTGTAAAAGAATTGCTTATTGATTTTTTAAAATCACCAAATGAAACTGAATATGTTGCAGATATATACCGAATAAAAAATGCTAAAAAGATTAACTTTAAGAGTGCAATTAAAGAAGCAAATGTTTTAATAGGCAATGAATACAACACTACATATATTCTTGAGGACGATGGCTATTATTGCTCAGAGTATGTATATGAACTTTTTAAAAAAGATTCAGTTTTTGACTTAGAACCAATGACATTTAAAGACCCAAAAACAAATAGTTTTCATAAAGGTTGGATAGAACATTATCAAAAATTGGGAATTGAAATTCCTGAAGGAAAATTAGGTTGCAACCCAAATGTAATGGCAAGTAGTGTAACGATTCGTTTTGTAAAAAATATTCAGTAGTTACTTAATACAATTTCCTTTTCCTGAAACCAATAACCAAAGCAATTATTCCAACTATAAAAAGTGCTAAAAAAATAAAGATACTTGCTTTTTGTGTGGTGAAAAATTTAGGAATAGGAGTGAGTAGTAAGAAAACAAGTCCAGTAATTTGCCAAATAGTATCGTTTTCCAATCTTTTTCTAGTTTCTAAAATTGGTTTTTTGTTTATTAGAATTTTAAAAGTGTTCCAATCCCAATATATAAGAAATAATGTAGATAATAGCATCAAGCCAGTAATTACTAGCGTTCCATGAAAGTCATATGAAATAGTAACTATAAAAATATTTGTAATTATTGGTAAATATACAATTGCTCCTAATTTTGCAAAACGCTGAGTGATTAACAAACTTCCAGCAATAAATTGTGAAACACCAATAAAACGCCAATATAATCCTGATTGATACATTGTTTCAAAATAATGCCAAGCAGAATTAATAGGATTATCTACACCACTTTCACCAGTAAATGGTAAGCCTTGAATTTTGACAATACTAGAGAGGATAAATGCAAATCCAAGTAAATAGCGTAAATAGATAACAAAAATTTGAGCGTACGTATTGTTTTTCATTCTTATTCAGTTTATAACTAGACGCGTAAAAGAAGATTTTGTTACTTATCCAAAACCAAAAAAACCACTAAAATTTTAGTGGTTTTTCAATATGTAATTCTAAGTTCGTAATTCAAAAATTAATCCTTACTACGTCTTTTTCCGCTATTGCTTCTGTCTCTTCCAAATTTCTTTTGAAATCCTCCTCCAGAATCTTTGTTTCCTCTGTCTCTGTCAAACGTTTTCTGTTTACGGTCACCACCGCCACCGCCTCCACGATGATCTCTTCCGCCGCCACTACGACGTTTTCCGCCACCACCACGACTTCCGCCACGGTTTCCAGCACGTTTCTTTTCAGTAACTTCTACATTTACACCACGACCTTCAAACTCTATATTACTATCTCTAGTAAATGCTGCAAGCGTTTCATCAGTATAGTTTTTGTCTAATTCAAAGAATGAAAACGTATCTAATATTTCTATTTGACCTATCTCTATATTCTTGCTAATCTTTTGGTCGTTAATTAAACCAATCAATCTTGCAGGATTCAATTTATCTTTTCTTCCAATATTGATAAAGAAACGCGTCATGTTTTCATTGTCTCTTCTTCCACGGCTTTCATCACGATCTCCGCGATCTCTGTCTCTTTTATCAGGACTTTTACTTCTGCTTAAATCGTTTAAATCACCAGAATTAGCATAGTATTTTAAGAAACTACTGAATTCAAGAGATACAAATTTTTTGATTAATTCATCTCTATCTAAATCTGCTAATTTTTCTTGTATTGCAGGCAAATGTTCACCAATTTGGCTTTCATTTACTTCAGTGTTTATTACTTTATCAATTAGTTTTAATAATTGTGTTTTCAAAATATCTTTTCCGTCAGGAACTTGCATTTGAACAAACTTCTTACCAATTATTCTTTCTATAGGTCCTAACTTTCTTCTTTCCCCTGGAGAAACAATTGCGATAGAAATACCTGTACTTCCGGCTCTACCTGTTCTACCACTTCTATGTGTATAAGATTCAATTTGATCTGGTAGTTTGTAGTTGATAACGTGTGTTAAACTATCTACATCCAATCCACGAGCTGCAACATCTGTTGCAACTAATATTTGTATAGTTTTCTTGCGGAATTTCTTCATTACAATGTCACGTTGAGCTTGCGATAACTCTCCATGAAGAGAATCTGCACTGTAACCATCTTGAATCAATTTATCTGCAACTTCTTGAGTCTCTCTACGAGTTCTACAGAAAATAATTCCATAAATATCAGGATTGCTATCTGCAATACGTTTTAACGCAGGATATCTATTTCTGTCAGTTACTACATAATATTCATGTGATACTTGATCAGAACCAGAGTTACGTTTTCCTGCATCAATCTGAGCAGGATCAGTCATATAATTACGTGCAATTCTGTCAACTTCTTTAGGGAATGTTGCAGAAAACAGTAATGTTTGTTTTGTGTCTGGTGTTACTTGTAATACTTGATCCAATTCATCTTTGAACCCCATATTTAGCATTTCATCTGCCTCATCTAAAACCAACCATTGAACAGATTCTAAACGTAATTTTTTACGTTTGATTAAATCTACTGTTCTTCCTGGAGTTCCAACAACAATTTGAACACCTTTGTTTAAAGTACGTATTTGTCCCATTATATCAGAACCACCATATACAGCAGCAACTCTAAACCCTTTCATGTGTTTTGAGAATTCTTCTATATTTCTAGCGATTTGAATTGCTAACTCACGAGTAGGAGATAGGATGATTGCTTGAACTTCTTTGCTGTTTAAATCTACTTTTTGTAAAATAGGCAAACTAAAAGCAGCAGTTTTACCTGTTCCAGTTTGTGCAAATGCTTTAAGATCTTGATTTGATGCAATTACTTGTGGAATTGCTTTTTCTTGTATTTCAGTAGGGCTTTCGTAACCCAATTCTGTTAGAGCCTTAACGATATCATCGTTAAGACCTAATTCTTTAAATGTTGACATTATCTATGTTTAATGATTCACAGATACGCCCGCACCTATAAACCTGATTTTAAGGGTGCAAAAGTACACCTAATTTATTTAATGGAACTTTAAATGTTGTTTTATTAAAATAAACTTGTTTAAAGCACTAGTTGACTTTTGCTAATGCAATAAGTTGTTTTTCTAAATGCTGAGAAGATAAATATGTGAAACTGTTTGTAACAATTCCATTTTGATCAATCAATATTGTCCGTGGCTCCATGCTCTTTATGAGTTTAGTTCCGCTACTTCCCTCAGATAAAATAAATTGATTTTTCAGATATTTATTAACTTTTATGCTATTGTTTGAGGGATGCATATTAATGCCTACAAATTGTATTGAAGGATGTCTTTTTTCTAAATCCTTAACTCTTTTTATGAGCATTTCAGAACTCATTATTTCTGGCGACCAAAAATAAACAACTGATTTTTTGTTTTTGATAACTTTTTTAAGAGAAGTTTTCGAATTTTTTAAAGTAAGGAGTTCAAAATCTTTCATAGGATGTTGATCCTTGCTGGTTTCACAATCATTTGCTAAATGATTGATACGATTTAAGAGTTTTTCGTCTGTACAATTTTTGTTAAAAATTTCAAGTGCGGTTTCATTAATACAACAAGAGTTTTTATTACCTCTAAAGTCATTATAAATTGCTTGGTACAACAAGCGATTTTTAAATTCTGGAATTTTTATTTTATCAACTATAACATTTAGAATATTTTCTGTAGCACTAGTTTTTTCAACAACTTCTTGCGACGCAAGATTGTATAAATAATTATTTACATAATTGTGATATGGGAAATAATCAATTAAGTCACTATTGTTTAAATCTATACCTTTTCTAAAATCATAATAAGTTGATGGTAGAACAGGAAAAGAATCTAATTGAAAACGATTCTTATGAATATATGGATACACTTCCTTTTTTATATAGATAGGATAATCAACAGTAACCTTTGCCAACTCATTAAATTTATCAGTCAATATGACTCCAGATTCATTTAACTGATCATAAATGTGTTTATTTACTGATGCAATTGTTGCAGTTTTAGATAAAAACTCTTCAGGTTTTAAGTTGTAATATGGATCAAATAACTTCCTATCTTTTTCATTTTGAAGATATAGTGTGATTAAAAAATTATTTTTTTCTGCACCTTTTCCACTGAAAACCAACGACTCATCAAAATCCCAAGTATTTAAACGAACTACAATACTATCTTTTGGCTCAATGTATATATATTGATATTCTGGACCATGTTTAAAAGAATACAAACCTTCTTCAATAGCATCTAACTCCTTTAAAAAAGTATTGTCTTTGTTTAAAAAGATAGTGTCTATAGTTGTTTCACCTTTCATTAAGGTAATAACATTCCCTTTTGGATTCACAATTTGACCTCCAAAATATGTCGAAACATCCTTATCTTCAACTGATTTACAGCCAATGAAGATAAAAGTTAAAAAAGTTATTTTTAAAAGGTTTTTCATCTAAAAAAATATATAGCAAATGTACATTGAATTGATTTTGCTTGTTGTTAAACAGATGTTAAAAGTTTGTCAATAAAACAGGCATTTAATTTACTTAAAATGCATCGATCGTTTATGTAGTAAAAGTCTGTAATTTTTTATAATTTTGCACAAATTATAAAATACAAGAAATACTATGCTTTCAGTATCAAATCTATCTGTACAATTTGGAAAAAGAATTTTGTTTGATGATGTAAACACACAGTTTACACAAGGAAATTGTTATGGAATTATCGGAGCAAATGGTTCGGGAAAATCTACATTTTTAAAAATATTATCAGGGAAAATGGATCCTACTTCAGGTCACGTTCATCTTGAAACAGGAAAAAGAATGTCAGTTTTATCACAAGATCACTTTGCTTTTGATGCATATCCAGTATTGGAAACAGTAATGATGGGAAACAAACCATTATTTGATTTAAAGAAAGAATTGGATGCTATTTACGCCAAGCCAGATTTTTCTGATGCAGACGGAATAAAAGCAGGTGATTTAGGAGAGAAGTTTGATGAAATGGGAGGCTGGACAGCAGAAAGTGATGCTGCAACGATGTTATCATCACTTGGGATAAAAGACGATATGCATTATACTTTGATGTCTGATTTAGATGGTAAGTCTAAAGTGAGAGTTTTGATTGCTCAAGCGTTATTTGGTAAGCCAGACGTTTTGATTATGGATGAGCCAACCAATGATTTGGACTATGAAACAATTTCTTGGTTAGAAAATTTCTTGGCAAACTTTGACAATACAGTTATTGTTGTTTCGCATGATAGGCACTTTTTAGATGCTGTTTGTACACATATTTCTGATATTGATTATAGTAAAATAAATCACTATTCCGGGAACTATACATTTTGGTATGAGAGTAGTCAGTTAGCGGCTAAACAACGTGCTCAACAGAATAAAAAGGCTGAAGATAAGAAGAAAGAGTTGGAGGAGTTTATTCGTCGTTTTTCTGCCAATATGGCTAAATCAAAACAAGCAACGAGTCGTAAGAAAATGATCGATAAGTTGAATGTTGCAGATATTAGACCTTCAAGCCGTCGTTATCCTGCTATAATATTTGATAGAGATAGAGAAGCAGGAGATCAAATTTTAAATGTAGAAGGTTTGACAAAGTCATTAGATGGCGATATATTATTTAAAGACATTGACTTCAGTTTAAATAAAGGTGATAAAGTTGCTTTGATTTCAAGAAATTCTCGAGCTGTAACTGCTTTTTACGAAATTTTAAATGATAATGACAAAGCAGATTCAGGAAAATTTTCTTGGGGAGTTACAACAACACAATCTTATCTTCCGTTAGAAAATTCTGAATTCTTTAAGAATGCTGAATTGGATTTAGTAGATTGGCTTCGCCAATATGCAACGACAGAAGAAGAACGTGAAGAAGTTTATTTAAGAGGATTTTTAGGTAAAATGATTTTTAGTGGAGAAGAGGCATTGAAAAAATGTAATGTATTGTCTGGAGGAGAAAAAGTACGTTGTATGCTTTCTCGTATGATGATGATGAGAGCAAATATTTTGATGTTAGATGAACCTACAAATCACTTAGACTTAGAATCTATACAAGCAATAAATAACTCGTTAAAGAACTTTAAAGGAACGGTTTTATTATCAACTCATGATCATGAATTTTCTCAAACTGTTGCAAATAGAATTATTGAAATCACACCAAAAGGAGTGATAGATAGACTTTCTACTTTTGACGATTACTTGAGAGACCCTAAAGTAAAAGAATTACGAAAGAAAATGTATTCGTAAAATAAAAAAGGAGCAATTTATTGCTCCTTTTTTATTTAATTCTGTCTTATTTCTTTACGATCTTCTCTAAAATCTTTAGAATTTCCACGACGCTTTCTCATTTCTTCTAATATTTTTCGATTGAAACCATGCTCTGCACTATGGAGTTTTAATATTTTTATGGCAGGTAAAATTGGTTTCATATCTTTATACATTGCTGCTTCAGCATTTTTAAGATCTTTATCAATAAGGACAAATTGATTTAGAGTTTTTTCTGCTTCTGCGTTTGTCATTGAATCAATTCCACCATTTTTGCGAATGTTCTTACGTAGTTTTCTATTCTCATCATGATAACTTCTAATTAATTCTTGGTGTTTATTGTAAACAGGCCAAAACTTTTGAGCTTCTTTTGTAGTTAACTCCAATTCTTGAGTGATAAAGCCAATCTTAAGAGATTTTATTTTGTCTTGCTTTTCTTTTTCCTTTTGTGCATATGTATTTGGACTGATAAAAACAGTCAACATAAAAATTGAAAGTAATAAATGTTTCATTTTCAGTATTTTAATTGGTTAATATGAGAGATTCAAGGTCAATATCGTCAAGATATTCCATTAAATGATCATCATTATATTCTTGTTCAAGTTCTATATCTTCAATATTTGTATCTTCATAAACTGCTGCAATTTGGTATGAATTCATTTCAAAATCCCCATTTTCAATCCAGTTTTCAATTTCTGAAGTTTCTAATGAAGCAAATAAATCTTTTTGTTCACTAGTGTTATTGAGTAGCTGTAGCGTTATAAATAACAATAGCGATGCTGCTGCTGCAATAGGAAGAAACTTTTTTATAAATCTCGTTTTAAAATCTATGACTTTAGTTTCTGTTTGTAATCTTTCAAAGACTTTATCTTCTACAGAATCAAAATATCCTTTAGGAGTTGCATACACATTCTCTTTTTCTTCCGATTTTAAACTTTCTAGTACACGATCTTCAATAGTAGAAAAATAATTTTTAGGTGTCCTGAATGGTGTTTTCTTATCTAGATTATCTTCTAAAAGTTTTGAGAAAATAACACCTTCTACCGTTCCAAAATAATCTTTTGGAATAGAGAAACCACCTTTGAGTTGCTGTAACTCATGTAGTTTAGGTGCGATATTTTCTAATTCTTCTAGTGTCATGCTATTTATAAGACTCTTTTTTTTACAAATGGTTTAATGTGATGTTATAATTTTTTCAATCTTTTTGACTGCATGAAAGTACGATGCTTTCAATGCTCCAACACTTGTTTCTAAGATTTCAGACATTTCGGAATACTTGATTTCGTCAAAATATTTCATGTTAAAAACCAACTGTTGTTTTTGCGGTAACGTAGCAATTGCTTTTTGTAAAATTAGTTGAATTTCATTACCATTAAAGTGAACATCTTCTTGTAATGTGGTTGCAAGATTTTGATGATGTTCTGTAATGTCAATATTTCTTTCTTTTGCTCTTTTGTTGATAAAGGTGATAGATTCATTGGTTGCAATGCGATACATCCAAGAATAAATTTTACTATCTTCATTGAAGTTCTTAATGCTTCTGTAGACTTTTATAAAAGTATTTTGGAGCACATCATCAGCATCATCGTGTGATTTAACAATTTTACGAATGTGCCAATACAAACGTTCTTTATATTGACTCATCAAAGCACGAAAGGCTTGCTCTTGTGTTTCAGGATTTTTAAGTTGTTGTACTAAAGTTTGTTCGTCCACCAAAAGTAGTTTTGTCTTTAGACATCAATAAGTACAAAAGGTTTAATCCTTATGGTTCTATTTTTGATGTTTTCTTTTTGAATACCCAAATAAGCGTTCTTCTTGAATAATTTCTGAAATACCTTCTGGAAGCATATCTTGCCATCCATCTTCACCATCGGTAATCATTTTAAGTGCTTTACGAGAAAAAATATCTAATATTGTTTTATCATAATTTTCAATATCAACTACTTTTCCGTTGTATTTAAAGAACTTATACAATTCTTTCATTCTTGGATGTACTTTTAGGTTTTCACTATCGATAACCTCACCAGATTCTTCATCAATTAATGGGTACAAGTATATTTTTAAATCTTTAAAGAATAGTTTTCCAAAGGCTTCTAAAATTCCTCCGCTTAAATCTCTGTAATATTTTTCATCAAATATTTGCACTAAGTTATAAACTCCCATTGCCAATCCCATTCTCTTTTTAGTGAATTCTGAGAAGTATTCTACTAATTTATAATATTCAGAGAAGTTTGTAATCATTACATTTTGACCAAGAGAGCAAAGTAATTCGGCTCTGTCTAAGAAATCACGTTCGTTTATTTCTCCGTCGGCAGAAAGATTGGAAAGTGTAATTTCAAAAATAGTTTTTGTTTTTTCTGGGTCTACACTTTTTTCAGCATGAAAAAGTTCTATAGATTTTTGATAAATATCCATGTTCACTTTTGTTACAGGCCTAAAACTTCCACGGAGTGTTAAGATATTCTTCTTATAAAGTTGTTGTGCAGGTAATAAGTTATTTCCGTCAGGACCGAACATTACGGCATTTGTCATTTTGTTTTTCACCAATTGCAAACTCATCAAACGGTTGTCTACATACGTAAAACGTGGTCCAGAGAAATTAATCATATCAATTTCTATCTGATCTTTATCAAGATTGTCATAAAACGATGCCAACAAATCTTTTGGACTATCGTGCATGTAAAAGCCTCCATAAATTAAATTAACACCAAGAATACCTAAAGTTTCTTGTTGTAATTTCGCATCATTCTCTTTAAATCGAACGTGCATAATTATCTCATTATAAGGCTCTAAAGGGCTTAATTGAAATTTGAATCCAACCCAACCATGACCTTTAAATTTTTTAGCAAAATCTATAGTTGCAACTGTATTTGCGTAAGAAAAGAATAATTTTTCTGGATGTTTTTCACGGCTCAATCGATCTTCAATTAAACTAATTTCGTGATCTAGCATCGTTTTTAATCGTGACTCTGTTACATAACGGTTATCACTTTCAATGCCATAAATGGCATCAGAAAAATCTTTATCATATGCACTCATTGCTTTTGCAATAGTTCCTGAAGCGCCTCCTGCTCTAAAGAAATTACGAGCAGTTTCTTGACCTGCACCTATTTCAGAAAAAGTACCGTAGATATTGTCGTTTAAGTTAATTCTTAATGATTTCCTTTTAATAGAAGGAACCGTTTTTAAATTTTTATCACCTTTTGTTACAGAAGACATTGTGCGTTTTTTTTAAGTTATACAAAAATAACAAATTCTACTATTTGTAATAACATTTTAGCGTTAAATTTGTCAGAACAATGAGTAATATTAAAATCACTTTTTTAGGTACTGGAACATCACAAGGGATTCCTGTGATTAATAGTACGCATCCTGTTTGTTTATCAACCGATAAGCGAGATAAACGTTTGCGTGTTTCTGTTTTGGTAGAATGGGACGCTTACACTTATGTTATTGATTGCGGACCAGATTTCAGGTATCAAATGCTGCGTGCAAATGTGAATAGAATTGATGGAATCTTATTTACACACGAACATTCTGATCATATTATTGGTTTGGATGATATTCGTCCGTTTTCTTTTCAGTTAGGAAAAGTGCCGATTTATGCACAACAACGTGTTTTAGATAATTTAAAAGAACGCTTTGCATATATTTTTGATGAAGAAAACAAATATCCTGGAGCACCAAGTATTGAACAAAATGTAGTGGAAGATAAGCCATTTAAATTGCAAAATATTCTTGTAGAGCCTATTGAAATATTACATGGAAAACTCCAAATTTTAGGCTATCGATTTAATGAATTCGCCTATTTGACTGATGTTAAAGAGATATCATCATTAGAAATGAAAAAATTAAAAGGCTTGAAAGTTTTGGTAATAAGTGCGTTGATGCATAAAACGCATCATTCTCATCTGAGTTTAAGTGAAGCGCTTGAAATTATAGAAGAATTAGCACCAGAACGTGCTTACATCACTCATATAAGCCACAAACTTGGTTTTCATGCCGAAGTTCAAGAGAGTTTGCCAAAAAATGTATTTTTAGCATATGATGAGTTAACGGTTGAATTTTAATTCAATTTTTCGAATTCCGGAACTAGTATTCCATTGTTTAGTTTCTTTAAACCCAAATTTCTTATACAAATTTATCGCAGGAATATTTTCTACACCAGTTTCTACTTTGAATCTTGTTGAGTCGTAATTTTGTAGTGAAAACTCCATGAGTTTACTACCAATTCCTTTTCTGAAATGACTCGGAGAAACGACAAAACTCTGTATGTGAATAAATTGTATTTGGTTGTTGATTTCTACGATTGCTGCCAATACTGTATCTTGAAAATAACCAAAAAACTCAGTATTACTATCAATAAAGTCTTGAACAGTTCTCTTTAAAGGAGGAAAATCATCAGCGTTCAATATCTTGGCTTCAACTTTATATGATGCTTGAAAAACACGATAAATACTTTCTGAAACTTCTTTTTCCTTATTGTTGAGTTTCAATATCATAATCGATCCTCAATCCACTTTTTAAAATCATAGAAATTTTGTGGTGCAACTCCATGACCAACCATATATTCTTTATACAAATGTTTAATTCCTAATTTATTTAAAAACGGAACTGCATTTTGAGCCCATTCTACAGGGATTACTTGATCTTGGCTTCCGTGAGAAACAAAGAAATCTAAGTTTTTATAAGTATCAGCGTTTAATTTTTCTGGCAGCAATTCTTGATTTATATAACCACTCAATGCAATTACATGCTGTATTTTCTCAGGATGACTTAACGCAACGCTATAACTTAAAATTGTTCCTTGACTGAAACCTAGTAAAAATACTTTCTCGCTATTTACTTCATACGTTTCAATGACTTGATCAATAAATAAAGCAATTTTATCTCGCGCAACTTTGGCTTCATCAATATCAGAAAACTTCCCATTTGTGGTGTCAAAATGAATAGTATACCATGAATACGAACCTAAACCTAAGGTCATTGGAGCACGCGCGCTAATAATTAATAACTCATCAGGTAGTTCTGCTGCAAAGGAAAATAAATCTTGCTCGTTACTCCCATAGCCATGTAATAATAGGAGTAAAGGTGGGTTTTTAGTTGGAGTTTTTGGTTGGCGAATTAGGTATTCTAATGAAAGTTTTTTTGTCATTTTCAATATGATTAAATAAAAATGTCATTTTAAATGAATTGAAAAATCTAAAGATTCTTCGTTTCACTCAGAATGACATTATAATATTGTTTGTAATATAATTTTAGATTCCTTTAAACCAATCTTGAAACATATCTCCAAGAAGAGGAACTCTTTTTTCTTCACCTTGCACTGCACCAATTAATCCAAGTACCCAAAGTACAAAAATACCAACTCCAATAATCATTGAAACCATTCCTAATCCTAACAAACTACCTAAAACGTATGTGTTAACAATAGATAATAGACTTAACCCAATCATTTGTCTGATGTGAAAAGATGTAAATGTGTTTTTTGTACTGTTATTCATAATAAAGGCTATAATGGTGCCAATTATTGTAATATAACTGATAATTGCTGCTGTTTTTCCTTCTTTTACTGTACTGTTTTCCATTTTATATAGTTTTTAAGTTGATATTGTAAATATAATATAATTATTTGAGTATTAATTTATTTTTTGAAATAACGCCATAAACTTGGCCATTCATTCCTTTGTTTAGAAACGCAGAGTTTTTAGATGTAGAAATGATATTTTTTTCTGTAAAGATTGATTTATTATCAGGATTAAATAGTGTGATATTTGCCTTTTCTCCTTCTTTTATTATTGATGGTTCTAATCCAAATCTGCTTGTAGGGTTTTCGGTCAAGCATTTTATAAGGCTCTCTAAATCAATAGTTTTATTTAGTGCTCCAAACAAACTTTCCATTCCGATTGTACCGTATTTTGCATTGTTATATTCAACTTTTTTATGCTCAATGTCAATTGGATTGTGATCGCTTGTAATGATATCAATTGTGCCATCTTCAACACCTTTAATTAATGCCCTTACATCATTTTTTGTCCGTAAAGGTGGCGTAACTTTACTATTAGCATTAAAACCAAATAGTTCATCGTCAGTTAATGATAAATGATGTGCAGAAACGCTACAACTCACATCTAAACCTTTCTTTTTGGCATCTTTTATAAGTTTTACAGATTTGGCTGTACTTATTGTCGGAATATGTAATTTTCCTTCAGTATATTCTAATAAAAATAGATCTCTTGCTATTTGTAATTCTTCAGCCAAACTTGGTATTCCTTTTAAACCAAGTTTTGTGCTATTTTCTCCTTCATTTGCAAGACCGTCTCTAGCGATTGAATTATCTTGAGGGAAACTCATCACCAAACCATTAAAATTTTGAGCATATTGTATGGCAACCTTTAGTAAGTTTGCATCGTTGATTGGGCTATTGTAATCACCAAAAGCAATCGCTCCAGAATTTTGCATGTCATAGAGTTCTGCTAATTCTCCTCCTTCTCCTTTTTTGGTTAAATTTCCAATAGGATAAAGGTTCACAGCGTTTTTACTTGCTTTGTTAATTAGAAATTCTACGGCTGCTTTATTATCTGTTTTTGGGTTTGTATTCGGATTCACAGCGACAGATGTAAAACCACTTTTCGCTGTAGTTATCAAGCCGTTTTCTATTGTTTCTCTTTCTTCAAATCCTGGTTCTCCAAAAGATACACTTGTATCAAACCATCCGTTAGAAATGTAGAGGTTGTCAAGTGATACTTCTTTATAACCTTTTTCATTTTTAATAGTGGTGGAAATTTTGGTGATAACACCATTTTCTATCAAAATTGCTCGTTTTTTCTGATGATGTTTACTATTCTGATCGATTATTACGGCAGATTTTATAAGTAGGTTCATACTTTAAAGAATTTTAGAATGAAAATTTCTAACAACAAAAATAAGATAGCTAAGGCTAAAAACCATTTAAAAAGCGGTTTGATTTCTTGTTGTTCGTTTAGTTTTGTAAATGTTTCTTTGATAGAATTAGATATCGTAATATTCTTATTATCTTTAAAAAGTTCTCTTAAATTCATATAATTCAAATCACTTTCCTTGCGATTGTAATTGTAAGAAACACTTCTTAAAGTGCTGTTATTACTCGTAATGTTGTAGAATCCACTTTCATTTGGTAGTTCGTTTGTTGTGAGTTTCACCTTATTATAGAAAACTTGTTGAAGTGGAATAAACTCATTCGATTCGTTTTTTAATTTTAAGATTTCATCCTTTTTTATTGATGTGTTAATTTCAATAACATTCTCTTTCTCTATTGTATAATATAATTGTGGAATTTCAAAACTGTATTTTCCGAAATTATAGAGAATTGGAACAATTAACGGTGAACTTTTAAAATTCGAAATACTGTTATCTAGAGAGGATGAAAAGACATACACACTTCCTTTGCTATTTTTAATTTCTGATATAAACGGTCTGCCGTTTTCTAAAGAAATAATAGGTGAGGAGTTAGTTAGTTTTAAGTTATAATGCTGACTTACAGTTGGATATTGAAAATTTAATACTTTTTTCTCAAATACATCATTTAATAAAGGATGCTCAAAATTGATGTTCGTTATTTT
The DNA here is from genome assembly GCA_938018045.1 of uncultured Flavobacteriaceae bacterium. Lineage (GTDB taxonomy): Bacteria > Bacteroidota > Bacteroidia > Flavobacteriales > Flavobacteriaceae > Urechidicola. Next base: position 14,517 of record CALIIP010000104.1, on the reverse strand, counting down.
TAATTCCTTTTTGATTGATTCTGTAATACTACCAAGATTTAATTGCTTTAAAAACTCATTGTAAGAGAAAAGATCAGTGTTTTTTGATGGAATTAGTACAATATTACCTCCATTTTTCACAAACTCATTTAATGTATTGATTAGCGCAACTGGAATTTTTTCTAATTCATTGAGTATAATTAGGTGTTGATTCTGAATGTCATTATAATCTAAATTGTTGATTCTTTTTTGACTAAAATTAAACTCTTTATTTGTGTAAATTTTTGATAAATATTCTGTGTTTTTACCTACCGAAATTACGTTTACTTTTTCAGGTTTTGAAATGCTAAAAAAGAGTGTATTGTCGAAAGGTAAATTTTGGTCATCTAGACGTAAAGTTCCGCTAAAATTTTCTTCATTCGGAATTTTAAATTCCACTTCTGCAGTTTTATTTTTAGAAAGTGGAGTAGTAGTTTTTCCAACTAATATTGTGTTTTTATAAAGCGAGATTGAAACATTATCTCTTTCGGTATTTGTGTTATTTACAATTGCTTTTAATGTAATTTCTTTGTTATTTATGTTACTAATAAAAACACTGTCAATAGAAATGTTTAAAATTTCTTCAGGAGTGATTTTTATAAGTGAAATAGAAGAGTTTACATTTGTAACATCATTCGAATTTATTTTATTAAAATTCTGAAAATCAGATATTAAAATTAAATTATTTAAAGAGTTAGTTTTAGTTAAATTTAGTTGATTTGATTTTAGTATTATAGTGTTGAAATCTATTTTTTTAGTTGAATATTTAAGATTTAGTAACTCATTTTTTAAACTTTTTTGGTCTAAATCCTGAAACACTTTGTCATTTGTAATTAAAGAAACTGACGTGTTGTTTTTTGAGTTTTCAATGATTTCTTGAGTTGCCATTTTTAGTAATTCTCCTTGTTGCGTTTTTAATTGCATACTCAAAGAATTGTCTAAATAAATCGTTGTTGCGTATTCTGTATCTTTTTTAGAATCTGAAAAGAAAGGCTGAGAAAAGGCAAAAATTAAGGTTGTAAAAGCAAGTAACCTTGTTGCTAAAATCAACCATTTTTTTAGCCTAGAACTCTTACGAGTTTCTAACTTTAATTGCTTTAAAAATTGGACGTTTGTGAATGGTATTTTTACGAAGCGTTGTAACTGAAATAAATGTACAATTATCGGTATGATAAGAAGCAGTAAAGCGTATAAAATTTCTGGGTGCTTAAATTGCATTGTTTATAAGATTGGTCAAAGATATAAAAAAATGGTTGACTTAGGTTAAATAGTTTTTTAAAATGCCTAAAGCATAATAACTTGCTATATTTTTTGCAAATTTGGGAAAATCAATAGTTGCATTGTCATTTGCTTTGTCAGAAATTATCCTGATAATTGAAAAAGGAACATCATATTCAAAACAAACTTGCGCAACAGCTGCGCCTTCCATCTCAACACATTGTACAGTTGGTAATTGCTCGTTTAATTCTTTCACTTTTATTTTTTCTGATATAAATTGGTCTCCTGTTGCGATGTCTCCGTGAATCATTTTTGGGCTACTAATATCAAATTTATCGGCCTCAGTTGTATTAACAAATAAATTGTAATTATCTAAAAATAAATTAGTTGCATTTATTAAGTTGTTTGGATCACTAGTTTCAAAATAGTCTTTTTTCAAAATAGGAATTTCAAATTTTCTAAAAATCGGACTGCAATCCACATCGTATTGATATAGGTTTCTTCCTATAATTACATCACCAATATTTAGTTCTTTTTTTAATGCGCCAGCAACTCCTGTAAAAATAATTTCTGTTGGATTGTAATCGTTTATAAGTTGAGTTGTTGTTACTGCTGATGCTACCTTTCCCCAACGAGAGAATACCAAAACAACTTTTTTGTCAAAGAGTGTTCCTGTATAGTATTTTCGCATTCCTTTTTCTCTAATCTCAGTGTTTTCGAGTTGGTTAAGTAAGGCTTGAATCTCTTCTTGCATAGCGCTGATAATTGCAATCATAATTAATTGTAGTGCTTTTAATTATTGATTATAACGCCATCTTTCATTTCCAATTTTCGGTCTGCCATATCTGCCAAGGTCCTGTTATGAGTAACTATTACAAATGTTTGTCCAAATTCATCACGCAATTTAAAAAAGAGATCGTGTAGGTTTTTTGCAGATTCAGAATCTAGATTTCCGCTTGGCTCATCAGCAAAAATAACAGATGGATTATTAATTAATGCTCTTGCGACCGCTACACGTTGCTGTTCACCGCCAGAAAGTTCATTTGGCTTGTGGTTTATACGATGTGATAATCCAAGAAAATCTAATAGTCTTTTTGCTTCCTTTTCTGCTTCACTTCTAGATTTATTTCCTATAAATGCAGGAATACAAATGTTTTCTATTGCGGTGAATTCTGGTAATAATTGATGGAATTGAAAGATAAAACCAATGTGTTTATTCCTAAATTTCGAAAGTTCTTTGTCAGAAAAATTAAGTATGTCTTGATTGTTTAGTTCTACTGATGTTCCTTTATCTTCTGTAGGTTTATCGAGTGTTCCTAAAATTTGTAAAAGTGTTGTTTTACCTGCTCCTGAAGGACCAACAATGGCAACAATTTCACCTTTTTTGATGTGTAGGTCTACATTTTTGAGAACACTTAGTTCTCCGTATTTTTTATTGATGTTTGTTGCTTTTATCATCCTATTGACTTAAAAAACAAAAATAGCTTAAAAAATATCTTTAATGTTATTGTAATCAATAAAATAAACCAAACGCAATGAAACTAAATGTTGTTTTGGTTCGCTAAATAATTCATCTAAATTATCAGTAAAATTTAGCTTTGGATCTGTACTGCTTCCAAAAATTGAATTCCGATAAAACGCTGATAACTGACTTCCAGGAGCAAATTGCCATGAATAATTTAAGTCTAAATTCCAACTATTAAAATTGACATTATCTCTAGAATAAGTAGTTGGCGCTAAACCACCATTGCTTGTGAGGTCATAAAATTGATCGCCATATGCAACTGTTTCCCAATTGTGTCTGAAGGTAAGTGATAGCGACGATTTCACATTAAAACTATATTTACTAGAAAGTGAATTTATAACAGTTTTCCTATTACGTCTTCCAAAAATTATTTCATCATTTACTTCGCCACTTACTTCTGCATATCCTTCTTCATAATTTATTTTTCTATATTCGAGAGAATAGAAAAAAGCTAATTGATTATTTGGCCTGTATCTTGGAGAAAGATTAAAACCATACACCCTTTTATCATTATTTAAAAACCGGTTGTAATATTGGCTGTAGTCAACAGCAAACTTTTTCTGATAATTACTTGACAGCCATTGATAAGATCCAATCCTTGCAGGTCTCTGAAAGAACACGCCGCTTGTTGAGCCTTCTCTTGGTTCAAAGAAGTCTTTGTTTTTACTTGAATAATTAATATTCCCACCAAATCCAAAACGTTTTTTTAATTGTCCTTGAAAAGAAACACCTGTATTAATTCCTGTATGAACACCAGACTTGTGTAAGTAGTTGGAATTAAACCAAGAATTAATTCTATATGAATTAAAATTCCCCTTTGGTTTTAAAATTCTATAAGAAATATTACTATAAATAGTTTGTTCATTATTGCTAAATAGTATTCCTAAATCATTTGGATTGTAATTTTCGTCTTCAAAATTATAACCAATTTCTCCAGTCCAATTACCTGCTATTTTACCAATACTAGTGTCAAAAGTGTACCCATGTTCTGATCCTGCTTCATCATGTAATCTTGTTGTTTTTACCGAACCATCAATAAAGTATTTGTTGTTTTTTGTTTTGATATTGTATAGTAATGCTGTTGCATTTGCATCTCTAAATTCACCTTCTCTTAAAACATTTGTATTGATTAGTGTTACTGATGAGTTTTTATTAAACAATTGGTCTAAAACCATTATATTGTAGTTAGAAAGCGGATTTGTAATAACCTTTCTACTTTCATCTGTATCAGTATTTCTAACTGTTGCTTTTGTTTCTTCTGTAATGGCATTAAAAAACCCAATTCCCAAACCACTTTTTGTTCTTCCTGATATTTTAACTGCATTTAACATGGTAACCTTTCCAGGATAATCAGTATATTGCTCATTATCTTCTATATTTTCTAGTGCTCCAATAGGTCTTCCTCCAACTCTTCTAGAATAGAACAATCGACCTTTGGTAAACAAATCTGTCCCTTCTGTAAAAAACTGCCTTTGTTCTGAAAATTGTTGTTCAAATGGACCTAAATTGAGTTGAACATCATCAAAACCTGCTTGACTAAAGTCTGGAATAAGCGTAGCATCCAAAGTAAAGTTTTCTGACAATCCATATTTCACATCCATACCAATACTCCAATCATTTTTTGTAACTCCATCATAAGTATCAGATGTTATAGAGGCATATGGATAAAAACTTAATCTTGTTGGTGGTTTTAAATCTTTAAATCCTTCAATTAAGCCATCGTATTGAGTCCAATTTCCAACAGAATTATCAATATGACTCCAAGTATATTGTGAGTTTAAATTTTCTAACCTTCTATGAAAGTTAAATCCCCAAGATTGAATTGGTTGATTTGAAAAACGCAATGCTCTATATGGAATCATCATTTCTATAACCAATCCTTGAGTTGTTACTTTTACATCACTTTCCCAAACAGCACTCCAATTAAAATCTTCATTACCATTAGCTATTTTTGCATCTGCTTGATTTCCTGTGCTTTGTACTGCAAACTCAAATCCGTTTTGACCGTCATCAATTGGATTAATAGTTGCCATAAAAAAATCTGCTTGTCCGAAATTATCTCGAGATACAAACTGCATAGGAATTTTATCAGTATCAGGATAATGTAATATAGCACCAATAAAAATACCTTTATCATTATATACTACTTTGACTTCGGTTTTATAATCTGGATTTGCAGCCTTGCCATTATCTGGACGAAGTTCAACAAAGTCTGTCATGACTTCTGCATCTTTCCATGCATCATCACTTAAGTCTCCATCAATTTTTGGTGCTTGACTAACTCTAGTAGTAGTTATAGTTTTACGATTAGATTGATCTTGAGCATTTAATAGTGAAAAACAAAAGAGCATACATAGTAAAAATGCTTTTTTCATAAAGTATTAGTTTGTGTTAGTCTAGTTAGTAATGCGAAATTATCTAAGATATTATTATAGTACTCTTAAATAAATCATAAAATAGTGTTAATTAAAGTAAAGACTTCCTAAAAACAAGAGTGTTACAATTTTTTGGGATAAAGAATATTATTTACAAATTGATTGTATTACATTTGCATAACAATTAAAACATTTATTGATGAATTTACACGAATATCAAGGAAAAGAAATATTAAATAGTTTTGGCGTACGAATACAAAGAGGTATTGTGGCTCAAACACCTTCAGAAGCAGTTGCAGCAGCAAAAAAATTAACAGAAGACACTGGAACATCTTGGTATGTTGTAAAGGCTCAAATTCATGCAGGAGGACGTGGTAAAGGTGGTGGAGTAAAACTTGCTAAAAGTTTACAAGAAGTAGAAGAGATTTCTAATAATATTCTTGGAATGATGTTGATAACACCACAAACATCTGCTGAAGGAAAGAAAGTAAATCAGGTTTTAATTTGTGAAGATGTTTATTATCCTGGAGATAATGAGCCAGAAGAATATTATATGTCGGTTTTATTAAATCGTGCAACAGGAAAAAATATGATTATGTATTCTACTGAAGGTGGAATGGATATTGAAACAGTTGCAGAAGAAACTCCACATTTAATTTTTCATGAAGAAATTGATCCTGCTTTAGGATTGTTATCTTTTCAAGCTCGTAAGATTGCTTTTAATTTAGGATTGAGTGGAGGAGCGCTAAAAGAAATGGTGAAATTTGTTTCAGCATTATACACAGCATATATTAAGTCAGATTCTTCAATGTTTGAAATAAATCCTGTATTAAAAACATCAGATGATAAAATAATGGCAGTTGATGCTAAGGTAACTTTAGATGATAGTGCTTTGTTCCGTCATAAAGATTATGCATTATTACGTGATTTACGTGAAGAAAACCCAATAGAAGTAGAAGCAAACGCTGCAGGACTTAACTATGTAGATCTTGACGGAAACGTTGGTTGTATGGTAAATGGTGCAGGTTTGGCGATGAGCACAATGGATTTGATTAAGCAATCTGGAGGAGAACCTGCAAACTTCTTAGATGTTGGTGGAACTGCAGATGCAGAGCGTGTTGAAAAAGGATTTAGAATCATACTTAAAGATAATAACGTAAAAGCAATTTTAGTTAATATTTTTGGAGGAATAGTACGTTGTGATCGTGTTGCAAAAGGTATTGTTGAAGCATATAAAAATATGGGAGACGATATGAATGTGCCAATTATCGTAAGGTTACAAGGAACAAATGCTATTGAAGCAAAACAATTGATTCAAGATAGTGGATTACCTGTTCATTCGGTTGTAGAGTTTCAAGAAGCAGCTGATAAAGTACAAGAAGTATTAGCGTTAGTATAATCGTTACTTCTTTATAAAATAAAAAATCCGATGCATTTGCATCGGATTTTTTGTTTGTAAGATATATACTATTGAGTTAATCTTTTTTCTGCTTATTTAATTCGTCTTGTAGTTTTCTTCTCAATTGCTGCTCTCTTTCTAGGGAACGATGTTTGTGCCCTTCAAATTCTCGCTCTAATTCTGCATACTGATCTTTTGATTCATTTGTTATAGCATTGCTACGTAAAAATCGTAAAACATAAAAAGCCAGTGCAACTAATAGACCAGCAATAATTGACCATAAAATAGTATTATAAAGTGATTTAGAAATTAATGTTCCAAATAGATTAATATTATCTTTTTCATTATTTAAAGATGTCACATTGCTATTTGTCGTTTCTAAGGCTTTTGTTAGATTATCAATTTGTGATTCCTTTTCAAAAAGAATACTTTTAGTAGCATTCAATTCTTTCCTGATAGTTGTTAAAGAATCATTTACAGAATTTTTAATTTGGTCTAGCCAAACTCGTTTAACAACTTTAAATTCTTGATATCTATTTGATTTTTTTATTAAATAATCAAATTGATTTTCAATCGTACCTTCATTGATAGATTGAGTTTGGAGCTCGTTTTGTGCGTTTATAGTTATGCAGAAAAGTAGGGCAGAGGTTAATAATAATTTAATTGATTTCATTGTTTGGTTAATTAGTAATAGTTTTTAAAGGTATATAACTTTTTTAAAACAATAAAATTGTGTGTAAAAAAACCGTCACGCAAAGGCGAACGGCTTGATACTTTATCGTTATATATCTATTATTTTAGATATCATCAAAACTAACATCTGTAAAACTTTCACTTGTTTTTGCTTCTGTTGTAGTTTCTTCAGTAATAGTACTTTCTGTCTCTTTTGTATAATCTGATTGGTGGCGCTCGCTAATTACTTCTTCACCTTTTTCATTTACAATATAATCTGTAGCTGCTTTTAGCATTTCATTAAACTCTGTAAAATCTTCTTTGTATAAATAGATTTTATGTTTCTTGTAATGAAACGAACCATCATCATTAGTAAATTTTTTACTCTCAGTGACTGTTAAATAATAATCATCTGCTTTGGTTGCTCTAACATCAAAAAAGTAAGTTCTTCTTCCTGCTCTTAAAACTTGTGAGAAAATTTCCTCTTGGTCATTGTAATTCTTTTCACTCATAATTTTCACTAATTATTTAATAGTTGTTTATAAATTGTTATCACAAATCTAAAAAAATTAATTACTTAAACAATATTTAATACAAAAAAAGACTAGCTAAATTTAAATTTTAATTAAATATCTTCTAAAAGTTGTTGGTTGAATAGTTCTGCATAGAAGCCTTCTTCTTTAGATAATTGATCGTGAGTGCCTTGCTGAATTATTTCGCCTTTATCTAAAACAATAATACTGCCTGCATGTTTGATAGATGAAATTCTATGACTTACAATAATTGTTGTTCTATTTTTTGTGATGCGTTCTAAGTTCTTTAAAATTATTTCTTCTGTTTCTGTATCTACTGCAGATAAACAGTCATCTAAAATTAATATTCTAGGGTCATTAATTATTGCACGAGCAATTGATACACGTTGTTTTTGACCTCCTGAAAGTGTAACTCCGCGTTCGCCAACATAAGTTTTATACCCTTCCTTAAATTCAATAATATCGTGATGAATGTATGCGTCATTTGCTGCCTTTTCAATAGTTTCGATTGTTGCATTTACTTTTCCAAACCGTATGTTATTTTCGATAGTATCAGAAAATAAAAAAGCGTCTTGAGGAACAAAGCCTATACTTTTTCTTAAACTATTGAGGTTTAAACTTTCTATATTATTACCATCAATAAGTACTTTACCATTATTAACATCATACAATCTTGCAATTAAATTGATAACAGTAGATTTTCCTGAACCAGTTTTTCCTAAAATCGCAAGTGTTTTTCCTTTTTCTAAATTGAAGTTAATATTTTTTAGTGCTGTGATTCCGGTATCATCATATGTAAAAGATACATTTTTGAATTGTACGTTACCAATTATTTCAGAATTAGTTTCTGATTGATTGGTAATTTCGGGCTCTTCTTTTAAGAATTCATTAATTCGTTCTTGTGATGCATCTGCTTCTTGTACGATAGAAGTTACCCAACCCAATACAGCCACTGGCCAAGTAAGAATATTGACATACATAATGAATTCTGCAATATCTCCTAAAGTAATATAACCTTCGATATAGCGTAAACCTCCAAAATAAATAACAATTAAATTACTTATACCAATAAGTAAAACCATTAAAGGAAAAAATATCGCTTGAATTTTAAAGAGTTCGACGTTCTTCTGTTTGCTGTTTTCTGCAATATTATCAAACTGTTCTATACTACTTTGTTCGGTAGTGTAAGATTTTATAATGCGTATTCCCGAAAAAGTTTCTTGTGCAGCTGTTGTTAATTTTGATAGTTGTTGTTGAACAATCGTTGTTTTTTTATGAATCAATTTGCTCAAGTAATAGATCGAAATTGACAGAATTGGCAAGGGGATAATTGTATATGCAGTTAATGTTAAGTCAGTTCTAATCATTAAAACAAGTGTAACTATAACTGTCACAAGCATGTTTAGACTATACATAACTGCCGGCCCGAAGTACATACGAACCTTACTTACATCTTCACTAATTCTATTCATCAAATCACCAGTTCTATTTTTCTTGTAAAAGTTTAAGGATAATTTTTGATACTGCTGATATACTTCGTTTTTCAAATCATATTCTACCAATCTTGAATTGACAATAATCATTTGTCTTGTAATAAAGTTAAAGATTCCACCTAAAAGAGCGACTCCAATAATTATTAAAATATAGTATAGCAAAATAGATTTAACTGTGTCTACATTAGCACTTCCATTTTTAACTGTACCGACTGCTTCGATAGATTGTCCTATTAAATCTGGAATTTGAAGTTTTAATATGTTTGAAAACACACAAAAAACAATACCAATAAGATAACGATATTTATATTTAGTAAAGTATTTATTGACGTATTTAAGTGCCTTCATTTATTATTAAAAATTTAGAGTTGCGAAGATACTAGATTAAAAATTAATAGTACTTTTGCATATCGAATTTAACATATTTTTAAACGTTCTTTAAAATGATAAATAGAAGACATATTAGAGTGAAAGTGATGCAATCGGTTTATGCAACATTACAATCTAACAATGACAATCTTACCAAAGAAGAGAAGTTTCTGACACAGAGTATTGAGAAAATGTCTGACTTACATGTACTTCTCTTAAATTTATTTGTTGAAGTTCAAGAAATGGCTTCACGATATATTGAAGTTGCAAAAAAGAAACATTTAGCATCTGCTACAGAAAAAAATCCAAGCACAAAATTGATTGATAATCAAGTGATTAATATTTTTAAAGAAAGTGTTTCTCTGAATGATTATATCGATAAAAGCAAACTAAATAACTGGAAAAATGACAATGAGTTTGTGCGTGTTGTTTGGGATTTAATTCGAGAAAGTAGTGTTTATGATGCATATATAAAATCAGAAGAAAAATCATTTAAGCACGACAAAAAATTCATCCTTGAAGTTTTTAAAACGATTATTGCGCCAAATGAAAAATTGGCTGATTATTTTGAAGATCAGCACATAAGTTGGGTTGATGATATACCATTTGTAAACACTTGGATTGTAAAGGATATTAATGCTTTAAAAGAATCTAAATCTTTTGTTTTAAGTAGTTTGTATAAAGATGATGATGACGAGAAGTTTGTATTGAATCTATACAGAAAAGTGATGTTAAATCACGAAAAATACAATAAAGACATTGATGATAAAACGCCAAATTGGGATACTGAACGAATTGCTGATATTGATATGATATTGATGAAAATGGCTATTTGTGAGTTTGTAGAATTCCCATCGATACCAACCAAAGTCTCTATGAATGAGTACATTGAAATCTCAAAAGATTATTCATCTCAAAAGAGTAGTTTTTTTATCAATGGAGTGCTTGATAAAGTTTTAAAAGAATTAATCACATCAAAAAGAATAGAAAAAATAGGTAGAGGATTGTTATAATTTTCTATTTTTGTAAACTATAAATAATAAATTTTAATAAAATGAAAAAAATAATATTGTTAACAGTTCTGATGAGTGCATTTATAGTAACATCTTGCAAAAAAGATAATGCTAGTGCAAAAATATTAAAGGAAAATGTTGAAACTGCAGCAGAAAGAGATGCAGTGATAAGTTTAGGAAGTCCAATTATAGAATGGGATAAAGTTGAGTATGATTTCGGAAATATAAAGCAAGGTGATAAAGTAGAAACAACTTTCAATTTAACAAATATAGGGAAAGGTGATTTGGTAATTACAAAAGCGATCGGAAGTTGTGGTTGTACAGTTCCTGATTATCCTAAAGAGGCTGTAAAGCCAGGAGAGTCTGCTGAGATAAAAGTTGTTTTTAACTCAAATGGGAAAAAGAACAAAACAACAAATACTGTAACATTAACTACAAATACCGAAAAAGGGAACGAGATTGTAAGAATAAAGGCTTTTGTTGAGGTGCCAGAAAAATAGTATTTAGTTTTACTAATAGAGCACTAGATTAAAAAGAAGACAAGTAAATAAATAATATATATGAATTTAACAATATTTTTAGCAGAAGGTGGAGGTATCATGTCAATGTTACCAATTTTCGCAATGATTTTAGTGTTTTATCTTTTTATGATTCGTCCGCAAATGACACGTCAAAAGAAAGAAAAGAAATTTCAAACTACAATCGCAAGAGGAACTAAAGTAATCACTTCAAGTGGTATTCACGGTAAAGTTGTAGAAATAAATGACACAACTGGAACTGTAGTTATAGAAACATCTGCAGGGAAAATTAAATTTGAGAGATCTGCAATATCTATGGATTTAACTAGTAAGTTAAATGCAACAGCGAAGTAAAGAAAATAACTTTAATCAGTTAATTTAAAGTGAGCCAATTGGCTCACTTTTTTGTATATTTATTTTTTAAAAACTAATATTAACGTGGATCGCAGTAAAAAGAAAAGACTAAAGGTTAATTTTAAATTAAAAACATTTCTTGTTTTTATATTTATTTCATTGCTTTTTTGGATGCTTATAAAACTTTCAAAAACCTATTCAAGTGATGTCGACTTTAATATCGAATACTACAATCTTAAAACAACTAAAACACTTCAGTCGGAACCAATTAAACGCGTAAGAGCATCAGTTTTATCTTCAGGATTTAACTTGATTAATTATAAACTGAGAAACAATAAATTAAATATAGATTTAAATAATATTCAGCATAAAAAAGCTTCTAAATACTATTACTTACCAAACAATCACTTGGCAGAATTACAAAACCAACTTGGTGTTGAAACTAGAATCAATAGGGTTTTACAAGACACTATTTTTATATTTTTAGGGGCAAATATAACAAAGAAAGTACCTGTAGAGTTAAATGCAAATATTCAATACAAATTAGGATATAATCTCGTAGATGAAATATTAATTTCTCCGAATTATATAGAGATTACTGGACCAGAGTCTCAATTAGACTCGATTAATAAGCTTATAACCAAAAAAATAGAACTTAATGATGTTGCAACAGAAATAAACAATAAAATAGGTTTGCAAACTTCTCAATATGCAAATATTTCTTTTTCTGAAACTGAAGTTTTAGTAACAGCAAAAGTTGATAAGTTTACAGAAGGCTCTGTAATTGTTCCTTTTGCAATATTAAATTTACCTTCCGATCATTCCATAACCACTTTTCCTGACGATGTTGAAGTGATTTATCAAATAGCACTTTCAAATTTTAATAAAATCACAAAAGAGAATATTAAAGTTGTTTGTGATTATAAAGATTCAGAAAATAATAACTTGACTTATTTGATTCCAAAGTTGCAATCGCAGTCTGGACTTATTTCTTCTGTGCGCATTGTTCCTGAAAAGGTAGAATTTTTAATAGAAAAAAAATGATAATTGTTGGCCTTACTGGAGGAATTGGAAGTGGAAAAACAACTGTGCTAAAGATGTTTCAGGCTTTAGAAATAGATTGTTATATTGCTGATATCGAGGCTAAAAAACTCATGAATTCTTCTAAAAAGATTAGAAAAGCAATGATTGAGGAATTTGGAGATGATGCTTATAATGATATCGGATTAAACAAGAAATACATCGCGAAAATTGTTTTTGAAAATCCAGAAAAATTAAAAAAACTTAATAAGATTGTTCATCCTCGTGTAAATAAGCATTTCAAAAAGTTTGCAAAAAATGCTACAAGCATCTACGTTATATATGAAAATGCAATTTTGTTTGAGAGTAAAGGCCATAAAAAATGTGATTTTATAATCACAGTTACTGCTCCAATTGATGTTCGTATTGAACGAATACTCGCAAGAGATACAACTACTAAGGTTGATATTTTAAACCGGATGAAAAATCAGTTATCAGACGAAGAAAAAATTGTAAAATCTGACTTTATAATCAACAATATTGATTTAATAGAAACTCAAAAGGATGTCGTAAAGATACATTCAGTAATTCTTCAAAAAATTAAAGAAGTACACTAAAGTTCTTAAAATCTTGTTAAAAGTGTATTTTTTTAGTTAATTATCGCAAGATATTTCAATGTTGTAATGTAATATCAATTAGATTTGTCCTATGAATAGAAAGGTTTTTATACTTATTATATTTTTAATGAGTATTTCCTTAATTGGAATTATTACTGTTCAAGTATATTGGATAAAAAATTCCATAGAATTGTCTGACAATCAGTTTAAAAGTGATGTCAAAGCAGCATTAATTAAAGTTTCTGAAAATATAAGTGATAGAGAATTAAATGATTTCTATAACTTGTATTCTGGTCTAAGTAAAAATAGAGATAGTATTTCAGAATCAGAACTTAAAACATATTTCTATCAGCAAATTGATACAACAAAGCAGGAAACATTTGAGTATGCTCAAACTATACTCGAAGAAAATTATAAGTTTCCGGTAGAGTTCTTTGAAAACGATTCTATAGAATTTAAAAAAATTTATAGTAAAGAAGAAATTACAATTGTAAAAAATTTAGTTTCAGATGGAGATTTAGATTTACTGCCTAAAAAAGAAACTTTTGTAAAGCATAAAGAGTTGGTGAATCTTGAAAAATTGTTGCTAAGTAATCAATCTCAAATAATGTATTCTCGATTGCCAATTCTTAGAAGAATAAGTAATCAAGAAATTACATTAAATTTAAGAGGCGAATTAGCACAAAGAGGAATTCAAACTCCTTTTAAATACGGAGTTTATAATAATGACTTTGCAACAAAATTAAAGTCAGGATATTTTAGATTAGATGCCGATAAGACATATAAAGTTCCTCTGTTTTTAAATAATGAAGGCACAAGTGATTATCAATTATATGTCAGTTTTCCTGATAAGAAAAGGTATCTATTAGCCAATGTTTGGAAAATTTTAGTTCCATCGATGTTATTCATTTTAGTAATAATATTGGCATTTATAAGTTCTTTATATCAAATGATCAAACAGAAACAGATATCAGAAATTAAAACTGATTTCATCAATAATATGACACACGAGTTTAAAACTCCAATTGCTACAATAAATTTAGCTTTAGACTCTATTAAGAACCCTAAAATCATTAACGATAACGAAAAAGTAATGCGTTATATTAAAATGATTAGAGATGAAAACAAAAGAATGCATACTCAAGTAGAAAATGTATTAAGAATTTCTAGATTAGAGAAAAATCAAATTGAAATAAGTAAGGAAACTATTGATATACACGACTTAATTGAAGAAGCTACAAATCATGTAAATCTTTTGGTAAATGATAGGGGAGGTAAAATAACAAAACATTTTCAAGCTATAGTATCAGAAGTTCAAGGGAATGAGTTTCATTTGACTAATGTTTTTGTAAATATTTTAGAGAATGGAATTAAATATTCAGATGGTGCACCA
>CALIIP010000103.1 GCA_938018045.1 uncultured Flavobacteriaceae bacterium | reverse complement strand
TGATCTTTTACCATATAATGCGGCCATCCATCATCATCAAAAAAATCAAATTCATAATATCCATAAGGCTCTAAGAGCCTACATATTGCTATGTGCATCAAATTTAACTTATCGTCTTTTCTAAATTTTCGCAAAGGATCTCCCAATTCTTGAACGCCTATCAAATATATAATTGCATCTAAATCCATGCGCTCACCATCAGCAAATCTATCTGAAATAATTTCTACAACTTGCTCCCAACTTTCTTTTAAATTTTTCTCTCCTATCATGTTGTAAAGATACTATAATCACTGAATTGTTTATTTGTTTTTTTATATTTACCAAAAAAATATATTTATGGCAGTTATTGATATTATCCTTGCAGCATTGTTACTGTTTGGTTTCGTTAGAGGATTAATGAAAGGTCTCTTTGTAGAATTAGCGTCTTTAGTTTCACTTGTTGCTGGAGTTTATGGAGCAATTCACTTTTCTTATTTTGTTGGTGATTTCTTAAAAGATAGTGTTGATTGGGACGAAAAATATATTTCGATTGTTGCTTTTGCAGTTACTTTTATTGTGATAGTCATAGTGATTTCTTTACTTGGTAAACTATTTACCAAAGTTGCAGATTTTGCTTCTTTAGGAATTCTTAACAAACTACTTGGAGGCGTTTTTGGGGCTTTAAAACTTGGATTGATATTGAGTGTGCTTTTGATTGTTTTTGATAAACTAAACAGTACAATACCGTTTGTAGATAAAGAACAAACTGAAGAATCTATTCTTTACAAACCAGTAAAAGAATTGGCTCCAATGATTTTTCCAAACTTTTTAAAGGTTGATGAAGAAGTCGATAAAAAAACAGAAGAAGAAGTCTAAATTTCTCTATAAAATTTTGGTAATATCCATTGGTAACGAACTGCCAAAATTCTTAAAACAACAACCAAACTACTTGTGATAACATAGTTTACATTGATTGGTAAAGCCGTTTGTAATAATCCGTAGAAAATAATTCCGCCAATAATACTTAGTGATGCATATATTTCTTTGTGAAAAATAAGTGGCACTTCATTCGATAAAATATCACGTAAAACGCCACCAAAAGAGGCGCTTAAAGTTCCAAGAATTATACAAATAATTGGGTGTAAACCACTATTTAAACCAATTTCTACACCAATAATTGTAAAGATTCCTAGGCCAATAGCATCAAACAAAAACATTGTTTTTCTAAAAAAAGAAAGTTTTTTTCTAAAAAGCATTGCTATAAATGTAGCGCAAAAAATGATAATTAAATATTCCCAATGAATCATCCAATTTACTGGAGTATTTCCAATCAAAACATCACGCAAAGTTCCGCCACCAATTGCAGTAACTGAGGCTAAAATCAATACGCCAAAAGGATCAAACTTTCTTCTCATTGCTGCCAATGCTCCTGAAATTGCAAAAACTGCAGTTCCCAAAAAATCTAAAAAATCGAATACACTCATACTGCAAAAGTAGTAAAATTCACGTCACTTCGAGTGTTTTGATGTAATCAAAAAGTATCGAGAAGTAATCCATTTAATAGTTCTCGATAGTTCTGCTGAGCGAAGTCGAAGTGCAATTTTCTTCTTTGTCGAAAATCACTCGAACTGACGAATGTTATTCATCAAAAATAATTTACTTTAGCAAAATCATTGTTGACGATGACTTATACCAATTTGATTTTGTAATGCCGAGTAATCAAATTGAATTATTTTTTGCAAGATTGACGTTAAAATATTTTAGCATAGCCTTTGTTATGCTAAAATATTTTTACAAAGATATTGTGAAAAATAAACGATTTGGTAAGGCATTACAAAGTTAATTTGGTATTAAATGGCGCAAAAAAAACAAGTTTCTTTTCCTCATTCAGAAAACTACACCTTCAAATTTATTGATTTATTTGCTGGAATTGGTGGCTTTAGAATTGCGTTGCAAAACTTAGGTGGAAAATGTGTTTTCACTTCTGAATGGGATTTAAATGCTCAAAAAACCTATAAAAATAATTTCGGAGAACAACCTTTTGGCGATATAACGTTGCCTGAAACTAAAAAAGAAATTCCAGAAAATTTTGATGTGTTGTGCGCTGGTTTTCCTTGTCAAGCATTTTCTAAAGGTGGTCACAGAAAAGGGTTTGAGGATACTAGAGGAACTTTATTTTTTGACTTATGTGAAATCATAGAAAAGCACAAGCCCAACTATTTATTTTTAGAAAATGTGGCTAATTTAACTTCGCATGATAGCGGAAATACCTACAAAACCATTCTTAAAAACCTAGACGAATTAGGTTATTATTTTCCTAGTAATCCGTTGATTATTTCTCCAGATAAGTTTGGGATACCAATCTTAAGACCAAGAGTCTACATCCCTTGTGTGAGAAAAGAGTTTGCAAAAGATAATGCATCAAAAATTAAAAATATAGAGACTGAACTTGAGAAACAATATGCAGAAGGAATTGATTCGATTGATTCTGTTTTAGAGAATACTTCAAAAAACAAAATATCTCCATATGAATTGAAAGTTCTCAAAATGTGGGATGAATTTTATCGCGGAATTGATCTTAAAGTTATCGGTTTTCCTATTTGGATGGAGTTTTTTAAATTTGATGGAAGTCTTGATAATTTTCCACTTTGGAAGGCAAAATTCATCCAAAAAAATATCGATTTGTATACTCGCAACAAGAAACATATTGATAAATGGCTTAAAAAACATGACAATTTGGATTGGTGCGTAAAAACACATCGGAAAATGGAATGGCAAGCTGGAAAAGATTACGAGAGTATTTTTGACTGTATTATTCAGTTTAGACCTTCTGGAGTTCGTGTAAAAAGACCTAACAAATTTTCTACTTTAGTTGCTATGAATCATCAGCAAATAATAGGGAAATACAAACGTAGATTGACTATTAATGAGTCAAAACACTTGCAGTCTTTTCCTAAGAATTACAAACTACCAACATCTAATACAATTGCCATGAAACAGTTAGGAAACTCTGTAAACGTGACAGTTCTAGAAAAGATTTTTGGAGTTGTATTGCGAGATTTTGCGTAAATTGTTAGATTGAAACCAAAAAATGCTTGAAAAACTTAGAAACAAACCTATTCTAATCAATACTGATTTGGATGGGATTATGAGTGGATTACTACTTCAAAAACACTTGAACTGTTCTGTTGTTGGTTTTACAAATAGTGCAGAAACTATTTGGATGGATAAAAATTTTGCCGATTTCAAAGACGTTTGTTTTGTAGATAT
>CALIIP010000102.1 GCA_938018045.1 uncultured Flavobacteriaceae bacterium | reverse complement strand
AATTTCAATTCATAAACC
Source organism: uncultured Flavobacteriaceae bacterium (assembly GCA_938018045.1). GTDB lineage: Bacteria > Bacteroidota > Bacteroidia > Flavobacteriales > Flavobacteriaceae > Urechidicola. Next base: position 6,475 of record CALIIP010000102.1, on the reverse strand, counting down.
AAACCAAGCATCATTCCTAGTTTTCCCTTCGGAAATCCTTTTGCATGATACCAAACAATATAATGTTCTGGCAAATCAATTAAATCTCTGCCTTTAAATTTACCATAAGGCATTTTTGTGTTGGCTAAGTCTATTAAAAATTGTTTGTCTTGAAGCATTATTCTTTTCCTTCTACATAATCTTGTAAATATGAAAAGCGTGCTGTCAGTTTACCGTTTTCAGTCATTTGTGCTCTTTCTAGAATTCCACTTTTATCATCATCAAAGAATGAAGGAATGACATTTTTCATAAACATTTCTCCAAAACCTTCGCTTGCATCTTTAGGTAATTCGCAAGGTAAATTATCAACAGCCATAACAGTTATAGCATTTTTATCATCAAAAGGTACTTCTTTTTCTGTTTTTGGATCATATCCATAAAAAGGGTCAGCAATTGTTGAAGCACGAAGCGTGCTCGCAACTGGTCCATCAACATCACAAGAAATATCTGAAATAAGATTTATATTAAAATCGGTTGATTTCGCATCTTCTCTTGTAAATAAATATGGTGCACCTGTTCCATAAAAATGACCTGCAATAAAAAAATCTGTCTCTTTGGCATACGGCATAAAATTGCTTTCGTAACCGCTCGGATCTTTATAAAATTTGAACCTATCTCCTACTTTACCGTCAGTTCGCTTACTGTATTCCATCACATCAACCATACAATAAACTGGTTCGGTAAACTTTGATGTTAAATACAATGCATCACTTACTTCTTTTATTTTTAGATGATCTAAAATTTCTTTTGCGCCTTGCGCAACTTTTCCTGTACCAGAAAGCAAAATTTTGATATTTGGTAACGTTATTTTGTCTAACTCGATTTTAACTTCATTAAGATCATTCAAGGATTCAACTTTAGGTAAATTGAACAATTTATCTCTCAACCCTAATGCTCTAAAACCATTGTAAGCACCTACTAATCCTGCATATCTACCAAAACCGATTAATCTTGCGCCATTTGATTTTATAATTGTTTCGTGATCGAAAAACGAAATATTCTTATCAAGAAATGCCTTTAATAATTTACGATTATAAGGTTGTTTTTTGATGGTGTGCGAAAAGAAAAAATATTTTTTATTTGGTATTAATGCATCAACAGGAACTTCTTTTACACCAAGTAAAACATCACAATCACTTACATCATCAGTAACAGTTATTCCAACTTTTTTATAAGCATCATCAGTAAAAAAACGAACATCAGAACTCTCAACTTTAATTTCTAATCCAGAATATTTTTCTAATAATTCTTTACATGCATCTGGAGAAAAAACAACTCTTTTATCTGGCGGATTTTTTCGCTCTTTGATAATACCTATCTTCATATATGTCATTTTTGGTGTTTGGTATAAATTTTGCGCTAAGATATTTGAATTTATATGAATATCAAACAGTGTTTTGTGTCTATTTTTATATAAATTTGCAATCACATTGAAAAATGTTCATTGAAATATTGGGGATGACTTGGTTTTGACTGCAAGGCCAGTTGAACTGTAAGCATGTCGAGCAATGAAATAGTACTCGTAAAAATCACTTTCAAAACCTTAAACGGCGAGAATAACTACGCTTTAGCTGCATAATCCGAATCACAGTAGGATTGGCCTAGGTACACAAGGTGTACAAGCTTTATGTCTCTCGATAGCCTTGGTTAACGGCGCTCGAATTTTTGACATCGTAAAAGTCAACATAGGAATATAAAGGTCATGGTTATATTCTGAAACTAAAATGAATACGTTTTAAGTGGGCCGTTTCTGGTCAGCTTATTACCGACAATTAAACAGAAACTACACATGTAGAAAGCACTTTAATTGCTTGTTTGGACGAGGGTTCGAGTCCCTCCATCTCCACTAAAAATAAAAGTTTGCAAATTCAATTTTGCAAACTTTTTTGTTTTATCATGATAATTAAAATGTTGAAAAATTATATTAAAGAACTATTAATTTTGAAAATGATAAAAAATGTCTCCTCTTTTTTAGATATATACAATTCTTTAAACAAACTTGGATAATAAAGTTTTATATAAAGAATATTATATATGTTTACAACATGTTAATGACACATTTAAATAAAAATAGAGTTCCCAGACGCAAAGATTCTTCTTTTGCAATTCGCCGCTAATTCCAATTTTAGCAATAGAATTTATTACTCATTTTTATTTTTACACAATGTACTTTTCAAATTTCACATACAACTTTCAAAATTTAGTTATTACTCAAAATAACAGAATTTCTATTCGTTACAATTTTCCACTACGCCCTTAAGGGTACTTTTCTATTTATGAACTTAGGTGAGTCCAGTTCAGATTTCAAAACAAAATCAATATATTTTTAATTTAAAAATCAATTACAATGAAAATTGTCATTGCAGATAAATCACATAGTATTTACGCAGAAATTATTTGTAAAACTATTGCACAAGCCGCAGAGGTAAGAGGTACAGGTATTGCAAAACGGAAACCTGAATACATCATTTCCAAGATGGAAAATGGAAATGCTGTTATTGCGTTGGACAACGATAAATTTGCAGGCTTCTGCTATATAGAGGCTTGGGGTCATGGTAAATTTGTAGCAAATTCAGGTTTAATAGTACATCCAGATTATAGAAAATTGGGACTTGCAAAAAAGATTAAAAAAGTAATTTTTAATCATTCTAGAACCAAATTTCCAGATGCAAAAGTATTTAGTATTACAACTGGTTTGGCTGTGATGAAATTAAATAGTGATTTAGGCTACAAACCTGTAACTTTTTCTGAATTAACAGATGATCAATCTTTTTGGAATGGATGTCAAACATGTAAAAACTTTGATGTCTTGACTCGTACAAATCAACAAATGTGTTTATGTACTGGTATGTTGTTTGATCCTGAAAAGCAACAAAAAGAAGAAACCAAAGAGGTGAAAGAAAGTAGGTTTCAAAAATTAAAGCAAAAGTTAAAAAAAAAAGACAAGAAATGAACCGAGTATTTTAATGCAAACACATTTTACAATTGAAAAACAATAAAAGCGAAAAAATGAAAAAATTAGTAATTGCATATAGTGGTGGATTAGATACTTCTTACTGTGCAGTAAGTTTATCAAAAGAGTATGATGTACATGCCGTAAGTGTAAATACAGGAGGATTTACCAATAATGAAATTGAAGAGATTGAAACTAACGCCTATAAAATGGGAGTTACAACGTATAAAAATATTGATGCTATTGCTACTTTTTACAACAAAGTAGTAAAGTATTTAGTTTTTGGAAACGTATTAAAAAATAGCGCGTACCCTCTTTCTGTAAGTGCAGAAAGAATCATTCAAGCAATTGAAATTGTTGAATATGCAAAGAGTATTGGTGCTGAATATATTGCTCATGGAAGTACTGGTGCAGGAAATGATCAAGTACGATTTGATATGATTTTTCAAACTTTGGCTCCTGGACTTAAAATTATTACGCCAATTAGAGATGGAAAATTAACAAGACAAGAAGAAATAGATTATTTAAAATCTGAAGGAATTGATATGTCTTGGGAAAAATCTAAATATTCTGTAAACAAAGGTCTTTGGGGAACAAGTGTAGGTGGAGTTGAAACTTTAGAATCAGAAAAACCTTTACCAAGTGAAGCATATCCTTCCCAATTAGAAAAAGATGGCGAAGAAAAGGTAACATTGACATTTAAAAATGGTGAATTTACAGCTTTAAATAGTGAAGAAAACAATCCAGAAGTAAATATTGAAAACCTAAACAATATAGCTTCCGCTTATGCAATTGGTAGAGATATTCATGTTGGTGATACAATTGTTGGAACAAAAGGAAGAGTTGGTTTTGAAGCTGCTGCTGCTTTAATTATAATAAAAGCACATCATTTATTAGAAAAACATACACTTACCAAATGGCAATTACAACACAAAGAGTATTTGTCTAGTTTTTACGGAATGCATTTACATGAAGGTCAGTATTTAGATCCTGTAATGAGAGATGCAGAAGCTTTTTTACAAAGTTCTCAAAAAATGGTTTCTGGTAATGTTGTGGTTACATTAAAACCGTATCACTTTTCTTTAGACGGAATTATTTCTAACCACGATTTAATGTCAAGTAAATTTAGTACTTATGGTGAAGAAAATAAGGCTTGGACGGCTGATGACGCTAAAGGTTTTATCAAAATTCTTGGTAATCAAAATAAAATATATAGACAAGTAAACTCATGATTATGTTAGAAGTAGGAATTATAGGTGGTGCAGGTTATACTGCTGGTGAATTAATTAGATTATTATTAAATCACCCAAAAACGAACATTAATTTTGTTTACAGTACTTCTAATGCTGGTAACAAATTGTATAAAGTACATCAAGATTTAATTGGTTCTACAGAAATTAATTTTTCTAATGAAATTAATGTTAATATAGATGTATTATTTTTATGTTTAGGTCATGGGAATTCAACTGCTTTTTTAGAAAAAAACAGTTTTTCTGATAACACAAAAATTATTGATTTAAGTAATGACTTTAGACTAAAAAAGGATAAAATTTTTGACAATAAAGAATTTATCTATGGCTTACCTGAATTACAAAAGGAAACCATTAAAAAAGCAAATTATATTGCAAATCCAGGATGTTTTGCCACTGCGATTCAATTGGCATTATTACCATTAGCAAATGCTAATTTGATTACAAATGATATTCATGTAAATGCAGTTACAGGAGCAACAGGAGCAGGAACATCTTTATCTAAAACGACACAATTCACATGGCGAGACAATAATTTTTCACATTATAAAGCTTTTAATCATCAACATTTGGGAGAAATTCATCAGACCTTCAACCAATTACAAAGAGATTTTAAATCAGAAATTAATTTCGTTCCAAACCGTGGTAATTTTTCAAGAGGAATCTTTGCAACAACATACACCAAGTTTACTGGTACTATTGAAGAAGCAAAAGAGCTCTACAAAACCTATTATAAAGATGCTGCATTTACATTTATTTCTGATGAAGAAATTCATATGAAACAGGTCGTAAATACCAATAAATGTCTAATTCATTTGGTGAAACATGGAGATAAATTACTAATAGCAAGTACGATTGATAATTTAACAAAAGGAGCTTCAGGGCAAGCAATACAGAATATGAATTTAATGTATGGATTCTCGGAAAGTGAAGGATTACAATTGAAAGCAAATTACTTTTAGCAGTCTGTCATTCCGCACTTGATGCGGAATCCACAATTAATAAAAACAGATTCCTGCCTTCGCAGGAATGACAAAAAACAAACAAATGAACCGAGCAATTTTTATGCGAACACATTTTACAATTAAAAAATAATAAAAGCGAAAAATGAAAATAGCAATTATAGGAACAGGAAACTTAGGGAAATCAATTGCAAAAGGGTTGATAACCAATAATGCAATTACAACACTATATCTCACTAAAAGAAATTTGGAAGAAATTTCAGAATTTGAAGGATACAAAAATGTGTTTTTAACGACAGATAATACAGAAGCCGTTAAAAATTCAGATATTTTAATATTTGCAGTACAACCAGCACATATGGAAAATATCCTTGTAAAGATTAAACCATTACTTCATGAAAACCATGTGTTAATATCAACGATTACAGGGTTTTCAATTGCAAAAATGGAAAGTATTGTAGGAGAAGATAAAAACTTAATTAGAGCAATGCCAAATACAGCAATTGCTGTTGGAAAATCCATGACTTGTTTATGTAGTAATCAAAATGGAAAAAGCAGAATTAAATTAGCAGAATCAATATTTAATAGATTGGGACATTCATTAAGTATTCCAGAAAGCCAAATGCAAGCAGCAACTGTTGTCTGTGCGAGTGGAATTGCCTTTTGGATGCGTTTAATTAGGGCAACAACACAAGCAGCGATTCAATTAGGATTTGATGCGAAAGAAGCGCAAGAATTAGCAATGTATACAAGTGAAGGTGCTGCTAATTTATTAATCACAAATGGGAATCATCCAGAACAAGAAATTGATAGAGTTACCACACCAAAAGGCTGCACAATTGAAGGGTTAAATGAAATGGAACACCAAGGGTTGAGTTCTTCTTTAATTCAAGGAATGATTGCTTCATTCAATAAAATTAATAGCATTAAAAAAGAACAAATATGAGTTTGTTTAATGTATATCCATTATTTGATATTACACCTGTAAAAGCAAAAGATGTTTTTGTGTATGATGAAAATGGAATAGAATATTTAGATCTATATGGAGGTCATGCAGTTATTTCTATTGGTCATTCACATCCAGAATATGTATCTGCTATTTCCAAACAAGTAGCGGAAATAGGGTTTTATAGTAACTCAATTCAAAACCCTTTACAAGTTAAATTGACCTCTAAATTAGGACAATTATCAGGTTGTCAAGACTATCAGTTGTTCTTATGCAATTCAGGAGCAGAAGCAAATGAAAACGCATTGAAATTAGCATCTTTTCA
>CALIIP010000101.1 GCA_938018045.1 uncultured Flavobacteriaceae bacterium | reverse complement strand
GTAGCGGGAACTGGACTCGAACCAGTGACCTTCGGGTTATGAGCCCGACGAGCTACCTACTGCTCTATCCCGCGATTTGGACTGCAAAGATACAACTATTTTTTAATTACTAAAGTATTTTTACTATTAAAACGTACCTTTGCAGTCAAATTATTGAGTATGACGCACAAAGCAGGATATGTAAATATTATTGGCAATCCAAACGTAGGGAAATCTACATTGATGAACTCTCTCGTTGGAGAGCGTTTATCTATCATTACATCAAAAGCACAAACTACAAGACATCGTATTTTAGGTATTGTAAATGGTGATGATTTTCAAATCCTTTTTTCTGATACTCCTGGAATCATAAAACCAGCATATGGTTTACAAGAATCGATGATGGATTTTGTGAAATCGGCCTTTGAAGATGCAGATGTGTTGATTTATATGGTAGAAATGGGTGAAAAAGAGTTGAAAGACGAACGCTTTTTCAACAAAATTACCAATGCAAAGATACCTGTTTTATTATTGATAAACAAAATTGACAAAGCAACTCAAGACGAAGTAGAAGAAAAATTAGCGTATTGGTCAGAAAAAGTACCGAATGCTGAAGTGTTTTTAATTTCTGCTTTAGAAAAATTTAATATAGAAGGTGTTTTCAATACAATTCTAGAAAAACTACCAGAATCTCCTGCATTTTATCCAAAAGATCAATTGACAGATAAACCAGAACGATTTTTTGTTAATGAAGCCATCAGAGAGAAAATATTGATGCACTACAAAAAAGAGATTCCGTATTCAGTAGAAATTGAAACAGAAGAATTTATAGAATCCGATAAAATTATCAAGATTCGTTCTATAATTATGGTAGAACGGAACACTCAAAAAGGAATTATTATTGGTCATAAAGGAGCTGCGCTAAAACGTGTAGGAACCGAAGCTCGTAAAGATTTACAAAAGTTTTTTCAGAAAAAAATTCACTTAGAATTATATGTCAAAGTGAATAAAGATTGGAGAAACAACAAAAACCAGTTGCGTAGATTTGGGTATAAAGATTAAATTAGATTTTTTGATTATTAGATGTCTGGATTGTTAGACTTCAATTTCTTTTTGATACGAATATTTTATAAACTATCTATTGATCTAAAAGCAAAGCGCTCCAAAAATCCAATTATCTATTTTACTTCTCCTCCAAAATTTTCATCATAAATGCATGTAATTCATCCATTTGTTGATGTCCAGTTCTCTTACCTATTCTTCCTAAAACATAAAGAATCAACCAAAAAATTGGCAATACAATTGTCATAATCAAAGGGAAAGTAGTGCTTTCTTCTAAAGACCATCTTACATACCACAAAATTAAGAATCCAACAAAAGCAACTGCTACTCCAAAATGTATAAACATAAAGAGTGTCCAAACTTGAGGTTTTGGTCCAAACAAACCTCTAACAACTGTATCTTCTCTGTCAATATTTTCAACTTCAATATTTAATTGAGGCGACCAAAAATGGTCTTCATCCATAGGAACATCTATTATAATATGTCCGTCAACAATTTTACTGCGATACTTACAATCTTCTCCTTTTAAAATCTCACGAAAATTTTCTAAAATTTCTTCTTTTGATTTGTCATCATATTCTAATCGGAATCTTGGCCGCAAATGTATTTCGCTACTCCGTTCTTCTTTCATTTCTATCTTAATTGAGAATTTAAATATACTATTATTTTAGAAATCACAATCTTACATGCATTATTAAGGTATATCACTCAAATTGACGTAATTTTGCAAAAAAATTATCAGAAATGAATACCATTATAGCCATTGTTGGACGCCCAAATGTTGGAAAATCAACATTATTTAATCGATTGATTCAAAGTAGAGAAGCAATTGTTGATTCTGTAAGTGGAGTTACACGTGATCGCCATTATGGGAAATCTGATTGGAATGGTAAAAACTTTTCTGTGATTGATACAGGAGGTTATGTAGTTGGTTCAGATGATATTTTTGAAGGCGAAATCAGGAAGCAAGTACAACTTGCTATTGAAGAAGCAGATATTATTGTTTTTGTTGTTGATGTTGCTGAAGGTATTACTCCTATGGATACTGAAGTTGCAAAACTACTCCGTAAGGTTGAGAAACCTGTTTTTCTGACAATCAATAAAGTTGATAATTCGATGCGACAAGAAGATGCATATGAGTTTTACAACCTTGGTTTAAGCAGTGAATTATTTACAATTTCATCTATTAACGGAAGTGGAACTGGTGAATTATTAGATGCTATTACTGATATTATTCCTGAAGATGTTGAAGAAGAAAGAGATGAATTACCAAGATTTGCAGTTGTTGGTCGTCCTAATGCAGGGAAATCTTCGTTTATAAACGCGCTTATAGGTGTAGAAAGAAATATTGTAACTGATATTGCCGGAACTACACGAGATTCTATAGATACTAAATACAACCGTTTTGGATTTGATTTTAATTTAGTAGATACTGCAGGAATTCGTAGAAAAGCAAAAGTGAAGGAAGACTTAGAGTTTTACTCGGTAATGCGTGCAGTAAGAACTATTGAAAAATGTGATGTAGCGATTGTAATGATTGATGCTACACGTGGATTTGAAGGGCAAGATCAAAGTATTTTTTGGCTTGCTGAAAAGAATAAAAAAGGTGTTGTGATTCTTGTAAACAAATGGGATTTGGTAGAAAAAGAAACCAATACCGTTAAAGAATATGAAGCAATGGTTCGCCGAGAAATTGCTCCTTTTACTGATGTTCCTATTATCTTTATTTCAGTATTAACAAAGCAGCGTATTTTCAAAGCAATTGAAACTGCAGTAAAAGTATTTGAAAACCGTTCAAAAAGAATTCCTACAAGTAAATTGAACGAAACAATGTTGGAGATTATCAAACAAAATCCTCCTCCTGCATGGAAAGGGAAATTTGTGAAGGTAAAATATTGTATGCAGTTACCTACTCCAACACCTCAATTTGTGTTTTTCTGTAACTTACCTCAATATGTTCGTGATCCATACAAACGATTTATTAAAAATAAATTACGCGACATATATGACTTCAATGGTGTTCCTGTAATTATTTATTTTAGGCAGAAATAATTTTCGTACTTTTGAGTCTCAAAATAAAAAAACATGACTCAAAACAAGCAAATATTACTTAGAAAAAGACCTTTCGGAACTCCAAAAGAAGACACTTGGGAATTAGTTAAGACTGATATCCCGCAATTAAAAGATGGAGAATTCTTAGTAAAATGCGAATATATATCTTTAGATCCTGCAATGAGAGGATGGCTAGACGACCGCAAATCTTATATTCCTCCAGTACAACTTAATGACGTTATGAGAGCAGGAGGTGTTGGTACAGTTACAGCCTCAAATAACCCAAAATTTAACGTAGGAGATTCTGTATATGGTCAAACAGGAGCACAACAATATATTGTTACTGATGGTACTGGTTACCACAAAGTTGATCCATCATTAGCGCCATTACCAATGTATACAGGAACACTAGGAATGCCTGGAATGACAGCATATTTTGGAATTCTTGAAGTAGGCGAACTTAAAGAAGGTGATGCAGTTTTAGTTTCTGGAGCAGCAGGTGCAGTTGGAAGTATTGTTGGACAAATAGCAAAAATTAAAAACTGTAAAGTAATTGGTATTGCTGGTGGAAAAGAAAAATGCCAATACCTTATTGACACTTTAGGATTTGACGGAGCAATAGATTATAAAAACGATAATATAGCGAGTAAACTAAAAGAACATTTTCCAAAAGGAATTGATGTGTATTTCGACAATGTAGGTGGAGAAATTTTAGATTTAGCCTTGAGTAGATTGGCATTACATGCAAGAATAGTTATTTGCGGAGCAATATCTCAATACAACAATACAACGCCTGTAAAAGGGCCTTCAAACTATTTATCATTACTTGTAAGTAGAGCTTCAATGAAAGGTATGGTGGTTTTTGATTATGCAAAAGACTATCAAAAAGCAGGACAACAAATGGGTCTTTGGATGCAACAAGGCAAATTAATTTCTAGAGAAGATATTTATGAAGGTATTGAAAACTTTCATGAAACATTTTTACGTTTATTTTCTGGTGAAAAAACAGGGAAATTGGTCTTAAAAGTTAGTGAGGACTAATTTTTGCAGATTGTTATATAAAATTAAAATGCCATTTTTACCATTGTAGGAATGGCATTTTACATTAAAAAATCTTTAAAAGATTCTTAATCCAAAATTTTATAGGATTCTAATATATAGTGTACTCCAATAATTGCGAGTGCAATCCATTCTGCAACAAATAAAGAAAACCAATGAAACCAAAAATGTGCTATTAATGATAGTACAATAACAACTGCTATTCCGCAAGCAATCCATTTTTGTTTTATTGAAGTATAATAACTGATTACGATCACACTTCCTAAAAAGAAAATTCCTGCAAAAACAATATGAATCCATTTAAAATCTTCCCAGTGAAAAAGAGCTACTCCCATTAATGAAATGCCCAAAACAATATTGTACCATTTCTTATTATTGATTGTCCCGTTCACTACAAACATCATTCCTGCTATGGTTAGCAAATAAACATAAACGTGATTGTTATACATATCTGCGTATGCACTTATACTTTCTCTACAAGTCCAGTTATCGAAAATTAATAAAATCAATGGAATAAAGATACAGACTGCTGCAAGTATTCTTTCTAATTCTGCAAATCCTAGAATACCATCTTTGATGGCTTTCATGTTGGTTTTTAAACTCATAATAGTATTTTTTTTACCATCCTCCACCTGCTCCGCCTCCACTAAAGCCTCCGCCTCCAAAGCCACCGCCAAAACCGCCGCCACGAGAACTTCCGCCGCCAAAACCTCCACCGAAACCTCCGCTACCGAAACTTCCTCCACTACGTCCTGCGTTACTCAAAATTATAGATTCTAAAATACTAGCAGCAACAGAATCTCTTTTTCCACCTCGATTATTAAAATTATCTCCTCCGCTATTTCTTTTAGATAGAATAATCATCAATATGATAAAAATAAAAAAGAGTATTAATCCTATAGGAATTCCGACTTTTTCAGAATCTTTTTGATAGTTATTTTGATATTCACCATTTAAAACTTGAAAAACTGCATCTACACCATTGTCCAATCCTTGGTAGAAATCTCCTTTCTTAAATTCTGGGATAATCACATTCCTGACTATAGATCCAGTAGTTCCTGCTGTTAATTTATGTTCAACTCCATAACCTGGAGAAATCCATATTTTTCGCTCTTTATTGGCAAGTAAGATTAAAACTCCATTATCTTCTTTCTCTTGACCTATTCCCCATTTATGTGCCCATCTTGGCGTTAAAATACCAATATCTTCACCTTTGATAGTCTCAACAGTAATAACAACTATTTGTGTAGAGGTTGAATCTGAATATTTAATAAGTTTATTTTCTAATGTCGCTTTTTGATTTCCAGAAAGTAAATTGGCATAATCATATAAACTTGTTTGTTCAGACTCTGCTGTTGGTTTATCTGGAATATCAAATTGCCCAAAAGCGAAATGAGATATTAGTAGTAGTATAAAAAATGTCCAATATTTTTTTGAAAATCTCAACATTTATCCTTTAGATATTTCGTTTGATAACTCATCAGCATCATCAGAAGTGAATGGATATAAATTTTTAAGCTTCTCGCCTACTTTTTCGATCGCTAAAACAAGTCCTTCTACTTTTTGCTGTTTAGCAAAATGGCTCACAACCAATTCTTTTTCTGAATTCCAAAAATCTGGTTTCGTTTGATTATAGATACCTCTATCGCCATAAATTGCAAATTGCTTACTCTCTACTGCCACATAAAACAATACGCCGTTTTGCAACTTCGTTTCATTCATTTTCAAAAGCCAGAAAACCTCCTTTGCGCGTTCCAAAGGAGGTTTTTCTGTAGTTTTCTCTATGTGTACTCTTATCTCTCCAGAAGTATTTTTTTCAGCAGATTTGATGGCAGCAATCACTTGTTGCTCTTCTTGTCCTGTTAAAAAATCTTCTACTGTAGACATTTAGCTCTTTATTTTTTGAAATCAAATTCTACGTCAACTGGCTTATCTGCACCTTCATCAGAAGAGAAATATTCCATAGGATCAAATCCAAACCATCCTGCTAATATCTTATTTGGAAAAGTTTTAACATGCTTGTTATATGGCTTAACTGCTTCATTAAAACGTGTTCTAGCAGTTAAAATTTGATTTTCTGTACTTGCTAATTCATCTTGAAGTTTTAAGAAATTTTGATTTGATTTTAAATCTGGATAACGTTCCACTACAACCATTAACTTACTTAATGCTCCAGACAATCCACTTTGTGCTTTTTGAAATGCTGCCATTTTTTCAGGTGTCAAATCTCCAGCATTAATTGTAGTTTTTGTTGCTTCTGCTCTTGCTTTAATTACAGCTTCTAAAGTTCCTTTTTCAAAATCTGCTGCACCTTGAACAGTTTTTACTAAGTTTCCAATTAAGTCGTTTCTACGTTGATATGAATTTTCTACATTTCCCCAAGTTTCGGTAGCGTTTTCTTGTAAATCTATGGCAGTATTATTAAAGCCTACAGCCCAATTATAAAATCCGAATCCGATTACGGCTAGTACTATTATTGGAATAAGTAATTTTTTCATGATAGTTGATTTTTAATATTAATTAATTCTTGTTTTATGTTTTCTAAGTTGGTAATCATTTCGTGCTTATCCATTATTCGCTTCGGATTTTTCTTCATTTTCTTTCTTGCACCATCTAATGTATATCCTTTTTCTTTAACGAGTGAATAAATAAGTTTTAAGTTTTGTAAATCTGTTGAAGTAAAAAGACGGTTGCCTTTTTTGTTTTTTTTAGGTTTTAAAACGTCAAATTCATTTTCCCAAAAACGGATAAGAGATGTATTTACACCAAAGGCTTTGGCAACTTCTCCTATTTTATAATATCTTTTTTCTGGTAAATCAATAAACATTTTTCCTGTCTTTCAAGCGCATACGAATATACAAAAATAAATAGAAATTCTAAATTGTTTCTATAAAAACGGAATATTAGTCAAGTGATTGACCTTCAATTAATGCCGCTTTTTGCATCGCTTCAAATTCTTTAGGCGATAAATTTCCATAATAGAAATTTATAGGATTGATTCGTTCTTTGTTTTTTCTGATTTCATAATGAAGATGTGGCGCTTGAGAACGTCCTGTATTTCCAACAAAACCTATTAAATCTCCTCGCTTTACAACTTGTCCTTTTCGAACATTATACTTGCTTAAATGTGCATATAAAGAAACATATCCAAAACCGTGATCAATCCTTATATGTTTCCCAAATCCAGACGCACTTGCATCAGCTCGTATTACTTTTCCAGGACCTGTAGCGTATACTTTCGTTCCTCTTGGAGCCGTAAAATCCATTCCATAATGTTTCTTCCGTGTTTTTAAAAACGGATCTGTACGCCAACCAAATCCTGAAGCCATACGAGTTAAATCTTCATTTTTTACTGGTTGAATTGCAGGAATTGCAGCCAATAGTTCCTCTTTGTTTTCAGCCAAACGTACAATATCATCTAGTGATTTGGATTGAACATACAACTGTTTTGAAAGGATATCCATGTTTTTGGTAACGTCAATAATCATTTCAGAATTGTCAAACCCTTCTAAAGATTTATATCGGTTTACACCTCCAAAACCAGCAGTTCTTTGCTCTTCTGGAATAGGACTCAACTCAAAAAATGTTCGGTAAATGTTATTGTCTCTCTCTTGTAAGTCTTCCAAAACCTTCTCGAATTGTACTATTCTTTTTTTATGAAGTTCTCCATTTAATTTCAGAAATTCATTTTCACGTTTTAGTGCTTTTTCATTTGGCGTTTCAAAGAAATTATGCAATACTAGAAATCCAACAACCATTGCCAAGGCAAATGTTAAAATACCAAACAAAAACTTTTTAAAAAAGACTCCTTTTTTTTGAGCTACTTTTTTATAAGAGAGAGTTTCTGAATCGTAATAGTATTTAACTTTCGCCATTAGTATAAATATGTTAAATTTGCATCTTAAACGGATTGTTAATTATAAATATTGCAACCGTCAAAAAACAAATTTACAAAATGTTTCTAAATCGTCTCTATTTAAAGACTTATTTAGAAATTAATTAACATTTAATATGACATCACAAGAAATACGTCAGCACTTTTTAGATTTTTTTAAAGATAAAGAACATAAAGTTGTTCAATCTGCTCCAATGGTTTTAAAAAACGATCCAACATTAATGTTTACGAATGCTGGAATGGTACCATTTAAAGAATATTTTTTAGGGCAAAAAAAGGTAATTGACGCACGTGTTTCTGATACTCAAAAATGTTTACGCGTTTCTGGAAAACACAATGATTTAGAAGAAGTTGGAATTGACACATATCATCACACGATGTTTGAAATGCTCGGAAACTGGAGTTTTGGAGATTATTTTAAGAAAGAAGCAATAGCTTGGGCTTGGGAACTTTTAACTGAAGTTTACAAAATTGATAAAAATAGCATGTATGTCACTGTTTTTGAAGGTGATAAGGAAGACGGATTAAGTTTTGATCAAGAAGCATATGACTATTGGAAAAAGATTATTCCAGAAGACAGAATTTTAAACGGAAATAAGGCAGATAATTTTTGGGAAATGGGTGCGCAAGGACCATGTGGACCTTGTTCTGAAATTCATGTAGATATACGTTCTGACGAAGATAAAGCGAAGGTTGACGGAAAAACATTGGTCAATATGGATCATCCGCAAGTGATAGAGATATGGAACTTGGTCTTTATGGAATTTAACCGCAAAGCAGATGGATCGCTTGAAAAATTACCAAACAAACATGTAGATACTGGAATGGGATTTGAGCGTCTTTGTATGGTTGTACAAGGTGTTCAGTCTAATTATGATACTGATGTTTTTACGACAATTATCAGAGAAATTGAAACGATTACAAACTCTAAATATAACGCTACAGATAAAATAGAAGATGTTGCAATCAGAGTAATTGCAGATCATATTCGTGCTGTTGCATTTGCAATTGCAGATGGTCAATTGCCAAGTAATAATGGTGCTGGTTATGTGATCCGTAGAATTTTAAGAAGAGCTATTCGTTACGGATTTACATTTTTAGGGCAAAAAGATGCCTTCATCTATAGATTGGTAAATGTTTTGAGTCGCCATATGAGCAAAACATTTCCTGAAATAAAAATTCAAAAACAGCTAATTGAAAACGTAATTAAAGAAGAAGAGCAGGCTTTTTTAAGAACTTTAGAGCAAGGTTTGAACTTGCTTGATGCTATTATCGCAAACAATAAAGATGCAAAAATATCAGGAAAAAAAGTATTCCAATTAAAGGATACATTTGGTTTCCCTGAAGACTTAACTGATTTAATTTTACGTGAAAATAATTTAACTTATGATGTTGCTGAGTTCACATCAGAATTAGAAAAACAAAAAGAAAGAGGAAGACAAGCAACTGCTGTTGCAACCGACGATTGGCAAGTTTTATTTGAAGATGACGAAGAGGAATTTATTGGATACGATACTTTAGAAGCAACTGTAAAAATTACACGTTACCGAAAAGTGACTTCAAAAAAAGATGGAGAAATGTATCAATTGGTATTTAATGTTACTCCTTTTTATCCAGAAGGCGGCGGTCAAGTTGGTGATAAAGGATATTTAGAAGTGCCAAATGGAGATGCAATATATATTGTTGACACCAAAAAAGAGAATAATTTAATCATCCATTTTACAAAAAATTTACCTAAGAATCCTAAAGATACATTTAAAATAAAAGTAGATGAAAAGCAACGTTTTAGAACGGAATGTAATCATACTGCTACACATTTATTACACCAAGCATTACGCAAAATTCTAGGTACACATGTAGAGCAAAAAGGGAGTGCAGTTCACTCAAAATATTTGCGTTTTGACTTTTCTCATTTCTCTAAACTTACACTTGAACAAGTTCAAGAAGTTGAAGCGTTTGTTAATGCGAGAATTCGCGGAAAATTGGACTTAAATGAGCACAGAAATATAACGATGGAAAGTGCTCTTGACAAAGGTGCAATTGCTTTATTTGGAGAGAAGTATGGAGATACTGTTCGTATGGTTCAGTTTGGAAAATCAATGGAATTATGTGGTGGAACACATGTGAAAAATACAAGTGATATTTGGCATTTTAAAATAACTTCAGAGAGTGCAATTGCTTCAGGAATTAGACGTATAGAAGCGATAACTTCGGATGCTACAAAAGACTATTATTCTAATCAGAATAAAGAACTTGATTTGGTAAAGTCGGCTTTAAAAACTCCTCAAAATCCTGTAAAAGCAATAGAGCAATTGCAAGATGAAAACAGTGTTTTAAAGAAGCAAATTGAAGGTTTATTAAAAGATAAATCTAAAAATTTAAAAGCATCTTTAAAATCAGAAATTAAAACAATTAATGGCGTTAATTTTATTGCTAAAAAAATTGATTTAGATCAAAATAACATTAAAGATTTAGCCTTTGAACTTGGTAACGAAATAGAAAATTTATTCTTTTTTGTTGCAACATCAGCAGCAAAAGACAAGGCGATGTTAACGTGCTATATCGCTAAAAACTTGGTGGAAGAAAAAGGTTTGGACGCTGGAAAAGTAGTGCGCGAATTAGGGAAACTAATTCACGGAGGAGGTGGCGGACAACCATTCTTTGCAACTGCAGGAGGAAAAAGTCCTGGAGGAATACCTAAGGTTTTAGAACGTGTAAAAGAATATTTGGTTTAATGAAAATCAGTAAATTAAGCGTATTTTTCATTGTAATACTACTTGTTGGATGTAACCAACAAGCAAAAGAAATTTCTCAAAAAAACGAAAATAAAGCACTATCTATTCAAGATTCTATTAAACTAAAAACCTATTTGTCAAAAGCATTTAGGCA
>CALIIP010000100.1 GCA_938018045.1 uncultured Flavobacteriaceae bacterium | reverse complement strand
ATGTCAAACAGAATTTTTGGAAATTTTTAGGCTACGGATTTTTGATGTTAATCATGGTAATTGTAGGAGCAGTTTTATGTTTTTTTCCAGGAATTTATTTAGCGATTGTATTTAGTCTTGGTACTTCAATATTAGTTTTTGAAGGGAAAAGTGTTGGAGATACAATTAGCTATTGTTTTAAATTAATAAAAGATCATTGGTGGGAAACTTTCGGAGTAATATTTGTTGTTGGATTATTGATTGGTATCATTGGTCAAATTTTCGCTGTTCCTGCTTTAATTTATCAAATGACAACTATGATGTCTCAAGTTGGTCAAGATGATCCTACAGCAGTTTTAGGTCTGTTTTCAGATCCCATTTACTTGGCTTTAACAGTTTTTTCTTATGTCGGTCAATTCTTTTTATCATCAATCACTTTAATCACTTCTGTATTTATTTATTTTGATTTAAATGAACAAAAAAACTTAACAGGAACTATTGAAACAATCGAAAGATTAGGAAGTAACTAATTGAGAAATATAATTTTATACATATTATTTTTTCTATTCACGTTTCAAGTGACTGCACAAAAAGATTCTCTTGTTGTACAATATGACAAGAGCGATGTTCAGTTAAAGAATTTTGATAAGGAGCAATTAGATGATTATCGAAGTGATAAAGAATTTGATTATACTGTGTATGAAAGCAAACCTTCTATTTTTAGTAGAATTTGGTCTTGGTTTAAACGTATTTTAACCAAATTTTTATCTTGGATCTTTGGTGTTGAAGAAGCCGTTGGAATTCTTGCAATTATATTGCGAGTGTTGCCTTACGTCATACTTTTGATTGTTTTAGGATTGTTGCTAAAGTTTTTCTTAAAGGTTGATATAAACTCTATTATTAGCGGTAAATCAACAAAAGGCACTGTTTTAATGACAGAAGATGAAGAGATTATCAACAATAAAAATATTCAGAGTCTTATAGATAAGGCAATCAGTCAGAAAAATTACCGTTTGGCTGTGCGTTATTATTATTTATTGGTTTTACAGAAATTACAAGAAAATGATGTAATAGATTGGGAACCACAAAAAACAAACGAAGATTACATCAAAGAAATCAAACAAAAAACAATTATCGATCAGTTTAAAAATTTAACTTATTTGTATGATTTTGTCTGGTATGGGAATTTTGAAATAAACGAAGTGGAATTTTCAAAAGTAGCATCAAGTTTTAATGAATTAACAAAGAGTATCAAGTAAATTGGATAAGAAAACAAAAATATATATTGGATTGTTTGTAATACTCATTTTAGCAATTGTCTATTATGAGTATAGTAAGCCAAAGCCTTTAAATTGGTATCCAAGTTATGCGAAAAAGCATAAGATTCCCTACGGAACCTTTGTGTTGCGTAACGAATTAAGCATCTTATTTCCATCGGTAGAAATTGAAGATGTAAAAATTCCACCTTATGTTTTCTTAGGCGATTCTACAAAGCAAGGAACATATATTTTTATTGATAATGCAGTAAATTTTGGAGATGCTGAATTTATGCGATTGCTAAAATTCGTAGAACGTGGAAACGATGTGTTCATGTCTACACATGGAGCAATTATTGACACTTTGAATTTGAAAACAGAATCTTTATTAACTTCAAACCTTGATGAAAAAGTCTTTTTTAAGATGGTAAATAAAAACTTTCCATCTACAGAATTTTCTTTTGACAGAGGTTTTAGTAACCAAGTTTTTACTGAAATTGATACATTACGAACAACTGTTTTAGGGAAAACTGGTTTTATAGATAAAAGTGGAGAACGTACAGAAGAAGGAATTAACTATATCAAATATAACTTTGGAAAAGGGAATTTATTTTTTCACACCTTTCCTGAATTATTCACCAACTATTATTTGTTGAAAGAGAATAACAATAAGCATACATCAGCCGTTTTGTCTTATATAGATAATTCAAAACCAATTTATTGGGACGAATATTACAAGACTGGTAAATCTAAGATTACATCGCCAATGCATTTTTTATTGAGCAATCCAAGTTTAAAATGGGCGTACTATTTGGTGTTAATTGGTGTATTGTTTTTTATTGTTTTTGAAGGAAAACGAAAGCAACGTTATATTCCAATTATTACTCCGTTAAAAAATCAAACATTGGCTTTTACTCGTACAATTGCCAATATGTATTATGAAAAATCTGAGCATAAAAATATTGCAGAGCATAAAATTAGCTACTTATTAGATTTTATTCGGATGAAATTACGAATTCCAACAAATAAGATAGATGCTACATTTTATAAATATGTGGCCTCAAGAAGTGGAAATTCAAATGAAGACATTGAAAAACTGTTTGATTATTGCAATCAAATACATTTAAAAAATTCAGTTACAAAAGAAGAATTATTAAAGTTAAACACATTGATTGAGGATTTTAAAAACTCAATAAATTAAAGTTAAAATATGGAAAATCAAGAAAGTTCAACATCAGAAGAAAGCGAAAAATTAAATTTCGAAAGTCGCATCGATTTAAGTAAGCTAAAAACAGCAGTCGAACAGATTAAAGCAGAATTGTCTAAGATTATTATAGGACAAGAAAATTTTATGGATTTACTGATGGTTGCATTGCTATCAGATGGTCATGTATTGATTGAAGGTGTTCCTGGAGTTGCAAAAACAATTACAGCAAGATTGCTTTCTAAAACTATAAAGACAGATTTTAGTCGTATTCAGTTCACTCCAGATTTAATGCCTTCAGATATTTTAGGAACATCTATTCTGAATATGAAAACATCTGAATTTGAGTTTAAAAGCGGACCGATTTTTTCAAATTTAATTCTTATTGATGAGATTAATAGAGCACCAGCAAAAACACAATCAGCACTTTTTGAAGTAATGGAAGAGCGACAAGCAACAGTAGATGGAACGACTTATAAAATGGGAAAACCATTTATGGTTCTAGGAACTCAAAATCCGATAGAGCAAGAAGGAACGTATGCGCTTCCAGAAGCACAATTAGATCGATTTTTATTTAAGATAGATGTTGGTTACCCAACATTAGATGAAGAAGTTCAAATTATACAAACGCATCATGATAGAAAGGGGAAGTTGCCGCAAACTTTTATTGAGCCTGTAATGACAGAGAAAGAATTATTAGATTATAAATCGAAAGTTCAAGACATTGTTGTTGAAGAAAAAGTGATGAAATATATTGCAGAAATCATCCATAAAACTAGAAATCATCCTCATCTATATTTAGGTGCTTCACCAAGAGCAAGTATTGCGGTTTTGAATTCTTCTAAAGCGTATGCAGCAATTAATGGCCGTGATTTTGTTATTCCAGAAGATATTAAAAAAGTATTATTTCCTGTTTTGAGACATAGAATTATTCTAACTCCAGAACGAGAAATGGAAGGCGTAACAACCGATAAAGTGATTGATATGATAGTACAATCTGTTGAAGTACCAAGGTAGATTTAATGATGTAATTGAATAATGAGATAATGCGCTAATGAGGTAATGGGTTTTGGGTGAAGGGTTAAAGTAGAAATGAAATGTCTGGTCGAGCGCAGTCGAGACCTCTTTTTAAAGGCAAAAGTAATTAAATAACGAAATGTCATTCTGAACCAAGTGAAGAATCTAAACAAGAACGAGTAGAAAACATACAATATGAATATTAATTTTTCATTTTTAACTTTTAATTTCTAATTATGAATATAATTAGAGGATTATACATACACGAACGATTTTTTCAAGCCATTGCAGTTATTGCGGTGTTGTTCTTGTTGTCGTTTTGGTTTCCAGTATTGTATTCGCTTTCATGGATATTATTTATTTCACTATTCTTTTTATTTTTAGTTGACATTCTTCTTCTTTTCCGATTTAAAAACGGTTTCAAAGCAAGGCGAATATTAAGTGAAAAGTTTTCCAATTCTGATGATAATCCTGTGCCGATAACATTAGAAAATCAATATCCTTTTTCGATAGAAGTGAAGATTATTGACGAACTCCCAAGTCAGTTTCAAAAGAGAGATTTTGAATACACGACTTCAGTGAAAATAGGAGCGAAGCACGATTTTGAATATGCCTTAAAACCAGTTGAAAGAGGTGAGTATCACTTTGGGAAACTGATTGCATTTGTTTCTTCGCCTCTAAAAATAATAGCAAAACGTTATAGGTTTGATAATGCAGCAATGGTTAGTGTGTACCCTTCTTATATTCAAATGAAAAAGTATGAATTCTTAGCGATGAGCAATCGTTTGACAGAATTTGGCTTGAAGAAAATCAGAAGAATAGGGCATACGATGGAATTTGAGCAAATTAAGGATTATGTTGCTGGTGATGACATCAGAACAATCAATTGGAAAGCAACTGCAAAACGAGGTCAATTAATGGTAAATCAATACCAAGATGAGAAATCACAGCCTATTTATTCGATTATAGATTTAGGACGTGTTATGAAAATGCCTTTTGAAGAATTGAAATTATTAGATTACGCTATAAATTCTACATTGGCTTTTTCAAATATTGCCTTGCGAAAAAATGACAAAGCAGGAATGTTGACTTTTTCTAAAGAAGTTGAAAAGATTGTACAAGCAAGCAATAAGAAAACACATTTAAACACGATTAACGAAGCTTTATTTAATATCGACACTCAGTTTACAGACTCTGATTTCAGTTTGTTATATGCCGTAATAAAGCGTAAAATTACACATAGAAGTTTGTTGATTTTATACACAAACTTCGAGCATATGAGTGCGATGAAACGTCAATTGCCATTTTTAAAAGCAATAGCAAAGCAGCATTTATTGGTAACGGTTTTCTTTGAAAATACTGAATTAGACGAAATGATTACTGCAAATGCAGAAGACTTGCAAGATGTGTATCATAAAACGATTGCAGAGAAGTTTGCTTACGAAAAACGATTGATTGTAAAAGAATTACAAAATAGAGGCATACACGCCATTTTAACAAAGCCTAAAAACTTGACTGTAAATGTGATTAATAAATATCTTGAGTTTAAAGCGAAAGGGTTTATTTAA
>CALIIP010000099.1 GCA_938018045.1 uncultured Flavobacteriaceae bacterium | reverse complement strand
GATTTCTTGTTCGTAGAATATAAATGTCCTCTCAATATTGAAGAGTATCAATTGTGGATTGAAAATCATTTAATTACTTATGTCATTAGCGGAAAAAAGGATTGGATTACTTCAAAAAAAACACACAAACTTATTGCTGGTGACACCCTATTTGTTAGAAAGGGTGTTTATACTACAAAGCAATATTTAGAAAGTGAATATTGTGTAATGCTATTTTTCATTAATGATAATTTCATAAAAAGGTTTATTTCAGAGAATCCAACTTTTAAAAGAGAATTCAATAATCAGAAAGAGTATAATCAAATTTTCGATATTACTACTAATGACGTATTTAAAACATTAATTGAAAGCATATTCCAATATTTAAACCAAGAAGTGGAAATGCCTAAAGAATTAGTGGAAATTAAATTTAAAGAATTACTCTTCAATATCGTACTTAACTCAAACAATAAAGAACTGCTATTTTTCTTTAATTCAATAATACAAAACAGTAAAACAACTATTGAAAATATTATGACAGAAAATTTTCAATACGATTTAAAAATACCCGATTTTGCAAAACTTTGTGGAAAAAGCATATCTTCTTTTAAACGTGAATTTCAAAATAAATTTAAAACAACACCAAGTAGGTGGTTAATCAACAAAAGATTAGACTACTCTAAAACACTATTATTAGGTACAAATTTAACTGTAAGTGAAGTAGGTTATGAAAGTGGTTTTAAAAATAATTCCCATTTTATTCAAGCTTTTAAAAAGGCAGCAAAAGTAACGCCCAATAGATATAGAATACTCAAAAAAGAAGCGTAACTATATTTCTTGAACTTTTAAGAACATTATTTGGGCTTTTAAGAAATCCTGATTGGCAATATAAATACAACCTTTACATCATTAGTAAATTAAAAAAATGATGTGATGACTAATCAAGAATTTTCAACCAAGAATACAAAATTCATTAAAGACACTTCCATTGTTCACCAAAGACATTTAGTTCTTAGTGAAAAATATTTAAAAGATTCAACGTCTGCTTGGATTACTGATTCTGCGGAGGTTATTGGAATAAACTTACACGACCCATTTAGAACATCGGTTTCCATAAATGATAAAATGAAGGTTCCATTCAAAATTGGAGTTCATAAGGCTGTTGGAGGTGACCACGATTTTCCAAATCCTGGAGATTTACTTTGTGCTTCACTAGCATCTTGTTTTGAAAGCACTATTAGACTGATTTCTAATAAATTGAGAATAGAACTTATTGAAACAAAAATATACGCAAAGGCTCAAATTGATGTAAGAGGAACTTTAATGATTGATAAATCTGTGCCAGTTGAGTTTCAATCTATGCATATTGATGCTTTAATTATTGCAAAAAACACTAATGAAAAACTCTTAAATACACTCGTAAATGGAGCTAAAAAGAGTTGTATAGTTTATCAAACAATAAAAAAAGGCATCCCAATTACTTTAAATACAAACCTTAAAATCGAAAACTAAAAAACATAATTTATGAAAAAATCAATCATCTTACTTTACGGAATTTTAGCCTATGTGGTATTTCTAATTGCATTTTTATATGCCATTGGTTTTGTAGGTAATATTATAGTGCCAAAAACAATTGATTCTGGAGTCGAACCTACGTTACTAAAAGCTATTTTAACCAATGTAATTTTATTAAATGTTTTTGCTTTGCAACATAGTATTATGGCAAGACCAGCGTTTAAAAAATGGTTTACTACTATAATTAGTCCTGCAATGGAACGTAGCACCTATATTCTATTGTCTAGTTTAGCACTATTACTAATTTATTGGCAATGGCAACCCATAACCACAATAGTATGGAAAATTGAAAATGAAATTGTTAGTCTGGTTATAACAGGTATATTCTTTCTAGGTTGGTTAATCGTTCTGCTATCAACATTTATGATTAATCATTTTGAGCTTTTTGGATTAGCACAAATTTTCGATAATCTAAAAAATAAACAAACTGCTAATCCAAAATTTCAGACCAACTATTTATATAAAATTGTTAGACATCCAATAATGCTAGGTTTCATAATTGCCTTTTGGGCAACTCCTACTATGACAGTTGGACATTTACTATTTGCCCTAGTAACTACTATTTATATTTTTATAGCTGTAAAATATTTGGAGGAAAAAGACCTTCGTAAATTTATTGGAGAAAAATATGAAACTTACCAAAAAGAAGTGCCAATGATTATTCCTTTTACCAAAAACAAGCAGAAGGTATAAGAAAAAACTATGCCTAACAACGTGTATATTTAATTGCTCAGACTGTGTGTACTCGGAAAATCCTACGGATTTTCCTCTGGTTCGTTTTCTATTTACTAACTTAGTTCTCGCCAACGCAACTAACCATACACGAACACGTTGGCAATAATTTGATGAAAACCATAATCCGAACATTATTATTAGTTTTAATTTTGCAAAGTTGTTCTAATAAGAAGAATAACTCTGAAATATTTGGGCATTGGATTTCGACCAAAAGCGCAAATACTGTGGAATTAAAATTCTTTAAGGATTCCCTAATTTATAAT
>CALIIP010000098.1 GCA_938018045.1 uncultured Flavobacteriaceae bacterium | reverse complement strand
AACGTACTGTAGGAACAAGTTATAATGTTTGGGACGCTTCTGTAATTGTTGATGTGAATAAATTCAGTTTTACAGTAACAGCAAATAACATTTTTAATGCAGATTATATAGAATCTGGTTTTGTACCAATGCCTCCAAGTACTATTTTATTTGGATTGAGGTATGGTAATTAAGTAATAAAAGATAAAAATATTCAATTTTTTTTAAGGACTTTTCTTATTAATTGTAACAAAACAATCTTTTTTGCTACATATAATTAGAACAGTGATTACTATGAAATCACAGTTTCTTTCTTATTGATGATATTTGATCGTTAATATCATCAGAATTTGTATATTTAATCACTTTTAAAACTAATTGTTATGATCGAATGGTTTCAAGAATTAACGTCCTTTCAAAAGACGTATTGGATAATTACAGGAATTTCTACACTTATCTTTTTATTTGTCTTAATTGGTACTTTTGTCGGCGCTGATGCAGATGACATAGGTGATGTTGATGCAGAAATGGATGCAGACACAGGAGCTGGTTTTCAGTTTTTTACGCTTAAAAACTTAGTTGCTTTCTTTACCATTTTTGGTTGGAGCGGAATTGCTAGTATCGATGCAGGAAATTCAAAATCTATTACTCTTATTATTTCACTTATCTGTGGTTTAGCAATGATGTTTGTAATGGCAGCAATGTTTTATTACATCAGTAAATTAACTTCTAGCGGAACTTTAAAAATGCAAAATGCGTTAAATTCTATTGGTGAAGTTTACCTAACCATAGGCGCGAAAAGATCGAAAATGGGAAAAGTACAGGTAAAAGTGCAAGGTGCTTTAAGAGAATTGGATGCGCTAACAGACAACGAAACAGACTTAACCCAAGGAAATATTATAAATGTAATAGAAGTGACAAACAACGGAATATTAATTGTAGAACCTCAAAAATAAAAAAATTACTATGCTAAATTTAATTGTATTACAGAGTAGCCCTTACGCAGGCTTAATAGGAATAGGAATTGCAATTCTATTCATTTTTATATTAATAGTTGCAATGATAAAACGCTATAAAAGATGTCCTTCAGACAGAATTTTAGTTGTTTATGGGAAAGTAGGAGGAGGAGAATCTGCCAAATGTATTCACGGTGGTGCCGCATTTATTTTTCCAGTAATTCAAGATTATCAATTTTTAGATTTAACGCCAATTTCTATAGAAGTGAATTTGGTAAATGCACTTTCTAAGCAAAATATTCGTGTAAACGTCCCATCTAGATTTACTATAGGTGTTTCTACTGAACCAGGAATTATGCAAAATGCCGCAGAACGTTTATTAGGTTTAGAACAAAATGATATTCAAGAATTGGCGCAAGAAATCATCTTTGGTCAGTTACGTTTGGTTGTTGCTTCTATGGATATTGAAGAAATCAATTCTGATAGAGATAAGTTTTTAACCAATATTTCTCAAAGTGTAGAATCAGAATTGAAAAAGGTTGGTTTAAAACTAATCAATGTAAATATTACAGATATTGTTGATGAATCTGGTTATATAGAGGCTTTAGGAAAAGAGGCAGCAGCACATGCTATTAATGCAGCACGTAAATCGGTTGCAGAAAAAACAAGAGATGGTTCTATTGGAGAAGCAAATGCAGTACAAGATGAAAGAACACAAGTTGCTGCGGCAAATGCTCAAGCAGTAGAAGGTGAAAATACAGCCAAAATTGCTGTTGCAAATTCAGATTCGTTACGTAGACAGAGAGAAGCAGAAGCAGAGCGTGTAGCAATAGCATCTGAAAAAGTACAAACAGCAAAGGCTTTAGAAGAATCTTATGCTGCAGAACAGATAGCAGAAACAGCGAGAGCAGATAGAGAGCGTTCGTCTCAATTAGCAGATATTATTGTTCCTGCAGAAATCGATAAAAGGAAAGTTGAAATCGATGCAGAAGCACAGGCAGAAAACATTCGAAGAATTGCAAAGGGTGAAGCTGATGCAATTTTATTTAAAGCACAAGCAGAAGCACAAGGTTTATATGAAGTATTGACCAAGCAAGCTGCAGGTTTAGATCAAATAGTGAAAGCTGCCGGAAACAACTCAAAAGATGCCGTTTTACTTTTAATTGCTGACAAATTACCTGAATTGGTAAAAACTCAAGCTGAAGCGATTAAAAATATTAAGATAGATAAAGTAACTGTATGGGAAAATGGAGGAGGAAAAGATGGTAAATCATCAACTTCAAATTTTATCTCAGGAATGTATCAAGCAGTTCCTCCTTTACAAGAAATGTTTAATATGGCAGGAATGGATTTGCCAGAATATTTAAAAGGAAAAGATACAAAGATAGTTGACGCAGAAGAAGTTAAGGAAGATAAGCCTAAGAATGAAGAATAATAAAGTTATTCTAAAGAAGTTTGTTTGCTAATTGAATAAACAATTTAAGAGGCGACGACAAATTGCTATATAAAAAGAGGGAATTTATCTAGTGATAAATTCCCTCTTTACTTTAAGTCTAATTGTCCAAAATTCCAACAATCCAAAATACTAATAATCTAAATTACAGTTGCCCTGTAATCCACTTATAAATGTCATTTCCGTTGGCGAGTAGCAGTAGTCCCATTAAGAAGATAAATCCTCCAATTTGAGCATATTCTAAGAACTTATCGCTAGGTTTTCTTCCAGTAATCATTTCCCATAAGGTAAACAATACATGTCCTCCATCAAGTGCTGGAATTGGCAATAAATTCATAAAGCCAAGCATCAATGATAAAAAGGCAGTAATTGCCCAAAATGCAGGCCAACTCCATGTAGAAGGGAAAATGTTTCCAATTGCTATAAATCCTCCAAGGCTTGTTGCTCCTTTAGATGTAAAGACAAACTTAAATTGTGTAACAATATCGTGAAGTTTCCAATATGCTTCTGAAGATCCTCTTGTGATACTTTCAGAAAAAGAAAACTCTTTTTTTGTGATATTTATATAATTTTCATCAGCAGGTTTTGGACCAATTCCGATTTTACCATTATTAGCAAGTTCAATTTTTAAATCTTTTATTTCTCCGTTTCTATCAACTTTAAGGTTCACAAACTCTTCTGAATTTTGTATCCCAAAAGTTACTTCAGACCAATATGTAACAGGAATCTCATTTACTGCAATAATTTTATCTGTTTTTAACAATCCTGCTTTTTCTGCATTTGAACCTTCGCTTACTTCACTTAAAGTAAAAGGAAATCTAGGAGTCATTGCTGTCATTCCAGTAGATTGAAATATTTGCATATCTATATCTTCAGGAAGTGTTATTTGTTCTGTTTCTCCGTTTGTATGTTTTACTGTAATAGTTTCAACGCTTCTAAGTAATAGATAGTTATTGATGTCTCTTACATCATCCATCACTTCACCATTTACCAACAAGATATTATCACCTTGCTCAACACCATATTGCTCTAGTACTTTAGCAACACCAAATCCGTACTTTACATCTTCAGTTTTCACGACACTTTCTCCCCAAACATTGAAAAGCATAATGTAAATTAAAAATCCTAAAACAAAATTCACAAAAACACCTCCAAGCATAATAATCAATCGTTGCCATGCTGGTTTTGAGCGAAATTCCCAAGGTTCTGGATCTTTTTCTAGCTGCTCCAAATCCATGCTTTCATCGATCATCCCAGAAATTTTTACATAACCACCAAGCGGCAACCATCCAATTCCGTATTCTGTTCCTCCTTTTGTAAAGCTAAATAGTTTCTTTCCCCAAGCATCGAAAAATAAATAGAATTTTTCTACTCTTGTTTTGAATAATTTTGCTGGCAAATAATGCCCAAACTCATGTAAAACAATCAATAATGATAAACTCAGTAAAAATTGCGATGCTTTTATTAATATTTCCATATGGTATCTTCTTGTCTTAAAAAACGCACAAATGTACGTTTTTAAATAGAGTTTTAATACAGATATTTAAAGTAACGAACTGATTTAACAAACTTTTAGTAGCTATTGAACAGAAAAAAAGGCGTTTGTTGTAAATTTGCATAAAAGTAATACTCAAAATGAATCTTAATTTCTTTAAAAAATCATTTCCGCTTCTTATTGTAATGGCTGTTTTTTCGGTCTTTATGGTTTTTGTAATTTATTCTATTTTAAAGCCAAAAGATACATTACCAGTTTATAATCCTGCGGATGTTAACCCAAGATTGGTAGATAAATCGCTGTTTCATGTGACAAATGATCATAAAATTGCTGATTTTTCTTTGATCAATCAAAACGGAAAAACGATTACCCAAAAAGATTATGAAGATAAAATATATGTAGCAGATTTCTTTTTTACAACATGCCCAACTATCTGTCCTATAATGACAAATAATATGGCAAAAGTGCAACAAGAATTCTTAAAAGATGCTACTATAATGATGCTATCACATTCTGTAACTCCTTTAATGGACAGCGTTCCTGTATTGAGAGCATATGCAGATCATAAGAATATTATTGATGGTAAATGGAATGTAACTACAGGAGATAAAAAGCATATTTATGATTTAGCACGTAAAAGTTATTTTGCAGTTGTTGATGAAGGTGATGGTGGAGATCAAGATTTTATTCATACCGAAAATTTTATTTTGGTTGATAAAAAACGTCAAATTAGAGGATATTATGATGGCACAAATAATGACGAAATCAAACAATTAATTTTGGATATAAAAGTACTCCAAGACGAATATAAAAAGAAGTAAGAAAAGTCATATTTAGAATCATTCTAATTTAGTATCTTTGTTCTTCGATTAACTAATTAGAATTTTTATGCAAACCATTGCAACACTTCAAAAGGGCGAAAAAGGAATCATACAAGAGTTTGATATTGCTCGTGTACCGTTAAAGCTTATTGAAATGGGTTGTTTACCTGGAAACACAGTAGAATTAGTTCAATATGCACCTTTTCACGATCCATTATACATCAACATTAACGACTGTTATGTTGCCATCAGAAAAGAAACTGCAATCCACATTTCGATTAAAAAAATCACTCAATAAGATATACATATGAGTGTAAATATCTTAAAAGTTGCGTTAATTGGAAATCCGAATACAGGAAAAACATCGGTTTTTAATCATCTTACAGGACTCAATCAACAAGTTGGAAACTATCCAGGAATTACTGTCGAGAAAAAGGCAGGTTTCTGTAAACTGTCACAACATCAGAAAGCAAAAATCATTGATCTTCCTGGAACTTATAGTTTAAACGCTTCATCACTCGACGAAAGTGTGGTTATAGAACTATTGATGAATAAAACTGACGAAGACTATCCAGATGTTGCAATTGTGGTTACAGATGTTGAAAACCTGAAAAGAAATCTACTTTTATTTACGCAGATTAAAGATTTAGAAATTCCGTCAATATTGGTCATAAATATGTCTGATAGAATGAAGTATAAAGGGATTTCTATCGACATTCCTGCTTTAGAGAAAGAATTGCACACAAAAATTGCTTTGGTAAGTTCAAGAACCAAAAACGGAATTGAAAATATAAAAACGCTATTATTAGATTATAAAAATTTACCTTCAAATCCTTGTTTAGATACTTCTAAAATTGATAGTGAATATTTTGAAAACCTACGTAAAGTCTTTCCAAATCAATCATTATATAAATTATGGTTGGTTATTTCACAAGATGTAAATTTTGGAAAAGTAGAGAAAAATACGATAAAAGACGCAACATCATTTACAACAAAATCGTCTTCAGAAATAAAAAAATTACAGCATAAAGAAACGATTGCTCGCTATAAATTCATCAACGATACGTTGAAGAAAAGTTATATTGTAGACAAGTCAAAAGCAACAGATTTGCGAAGTAAATTTGATAGGGTATTGACTCATAAAGTATTTGGATATGTAATTTTCTTTGCAATTTTATTACTGATATTTCAAGCAATTTTTGATTGGAGTAGCGTTCCAATGGATTTTATTGATACTTCATTTGCACATCTTGGAGATTGGGTAAGACATACACTTCCTGCAGGAAATTTCACAGATTTATTGGTCGATGGTGTTATTGCTGGTCTTGGCGGAATAGCAATATTTATTCCTCAAATAGTCTTTCTTTTCTTGTTTATATCTGTACTTGAAGAAAGTGGTTATATGAGTCGTGTTGTCTTTTTGATGGACAGAATCATGAGACGTTTTGGGTTGAGCGGTAAAAGTGTTGTTCCTTTAATTTCTGGAACGGCGTGTGCTATTCCTGCAATTATGGCAACTCGAAATATTGAAAGTTGGAAAGAAAGATTGATTACTATTTTGGTAACACCTTTTACAACGTGTTCAGCTAGATTACCAGTTTATGCGATATTAATTGCTTTGGTAATTCCAAATCAAAGAGTTTTAGGAATTTTCAATGCGCAAGGTTTGACCTTGATGTTTTTGTATTTATTAGGATTCGGAGCCGCAATTTTATCGGCATATATTTTAAATAAAATTTTAAAAATTAAGAGTAAATCTTATTTTGTAGTTGAGATGCCAAACTACAAATTACCGATGTTTAAAAATGTATTTATAAACGTACTTGAAAAGACAAAATCTTTTGTTTTTGAAGCAGGAAAAATCATTTTAGCGATTTCAATTGTATTGTGGTTTTTGGCTTCTTATGGTCCAGGAGAAAAGTTTAATAATGCTGAAGAAATCGTAAAAAATGAAGTTGTAAATCAGCAAATTACAGATTCAGAATTAGATAATAAAATTGCTTCATATAAATTAGAACATTCATATATTGGTATTGTTGGTAAAACAATTGAACCAGTTATAAAACCTTTGGGTTACGATTGGAAAATTGGAATAGCCTTGGTTACTTCTTTTGCTGCTCGTGAAGTATTTGTAAGTACATTGGCAACAATTTATAGCGTTGGTAGTGCAGGTGATGAAGAAGAAACCATTAAGGATAAAATGCGACAAGAGGTGTATCCTTCAGGAAGAAAAGTATTTAATTTTGCAAGCGGAATTTCACTCTTGTTGTTCTATGCTTTTGCAATGCAATGCATGGGAACGTTGGCAGTAGTAAAACGAGAAACTAATAGTTGGAAATGGCCGTTGATACAACTCTTTGGGATGACTGGAGTTGCTTATATTATAGCATTAATAGCATTTCAATTTTTGAAATAATATGGAAAACACTCAAGAAATATTAGTCTACATTTCAGTTTTTTTAGCTGTTATTTTTCTTGCAAAAAAATATTTTTACAAGCCAAAAAAAACCACAAAATCTTGTGGAAAAGATGATTGTGGTTGTCA
>CALIIP010000097.1 GCA_938018045.1 uncultured Flavobacteriaceae bacterium | reverse complement strand
ATTGCCGCACCACTTTTAAAAGTTTCAGGAGCATTGAACATTCCCATAATCGTAATAAAACCACCATAAGAACCACCGTAAATCCCAACATTGTCTTTATCAACACCAAATTCATTCACCAAATAATTTACACCATCTACTTGGTCAGATAAATCTTTTCCTCCCATATGACGGTAAATAGCCGTTCTATAATCACGTCCATAACCTTTACTTGCTCTATAATCTATATCTAAAACTGTGTAGCCATTGTCAACCAAAATATTATGAAACATATACTCTCTATAATAGCCACTCCACCATTTGTGAGCGTTTTGTAAATATCCTGCTCCATGAACAAATACAACTGCAGGTTTTCCATTTGATCCACCTTCTGGCGTATATAAACGTGCTGCAACATCTACTCCATCTGAAGCTTTAAATGTGATGTTTTGCGGAATTTTCCAATTATAGTTATTGAATTCATCAGTAGTTGAATTGGTAATTTGAGTTTCTTTCGCTCCTTTTTCATTATTCAACAAATACAATTCCCAAGGTTTATTGCTAAACGAATGACGAATAGCAAAATGTTGCTGGTTTGGTGAAATAGTAATTTCACTATTTCCAACTTGATTGGTTAATTTCTCTTTCTTTAAATTTTTTAAATTTAGTTTATACAACTGCCTTTCTCCTGGATGTACTTCGTTTGTAACGATATACATTGATTTTTTATCGTTAAACAAATCTGCATTGTGCACTTCCCAATTACCAGAAGTCAATGCTTTTACTTTTCCAGTATTAACATTTTCTTTGTACAAATGATTGAATCCTGTTTTTTCAGAATGGTAATAAATAGTTTCGTTGTCTAGCCATTCCACATCTGATTGTCCGTTCCACCAAGAAATTGCAGGGCCACCAATCCATGCTTCATCGTGTTGATGATTCACTTCAATTAGTTTTCCGTTTTCAAAATCAATTTTTGCAATCCAACGATCTTTATTATCATTCGAACGTACTTCGACAACAGTATTTGTGTCAGTATCATTATTATTGGCACCGAAATAATTTACACCTTTTGGCTCTTCATATTTTGCTTCAAAGTCTTTATCGTAATCCTTTAAATACAATGGTTTGTTATAAATTCCACTCAATCCAGCAACATCCACTTGATACGCAGAGTCGCGCTTAAAGTCAAACACCCACAACTCGTGACTGTCTTGCTTCTCTCCTACTTTTGCATATGCTTTTTGATCTTCTGTATATCCAGATTCAGTTACAAAATGAGGAACAATTGTTCTTTTATTTGTTGCATATGTTGACAGTTTATAACTTAAAAAACGTTTGTTTTTACTTAGCGTAATATTAGAAATTGACTTCCCATTCAAGAAGATAGTTTTTGGTTTTTTCACTACCATTTCTTCAGAACGAGCTTTTTTCATTTCATTACGAACTTTTCTATCTCTCAACACTTCGAATAGTTCTTCTTGTTGCTTCTTTAGCCATGTATCTTGATCATTATCAGAACTTTCTACACTTTCACTTCCAGACTTAATATTTGTAATTTGAACAATCTTTCCGTCATACAAATCTAATTCGAAGATGTTATTGTCTTTTTGGTACTGAATACTTTGATCGTTATTAGAAAATAGCACATTTGATTCTCGTTCACTGTATGTTTTTACAATTGCTTTAGTGTTTTTTGTGTTTAAATCATATAAGAATATATCTCCATTTTTTACAAATAATTTTTTAGATTTATTCTTAGAAAAATCAACATCAAAACTAGAAGTTAAACTCATTTCTTCTTTAGCAGATACAGATGAAATTTTCTTTGAACTTAAATTATACTTATATAATGATGAAACTGGTTCTTTATTAGGATTCCAATTAAAATAAACAGTTTTACTATCTGCACTCCAAAAAACATTTGTTGGCGCATGACCAATAAAATTCTCTGCTTGCATAATTTGCTCAATAGTCAATACCGATTTATTATTCTCTTGCGAAAACACTGATATTGTCAATAGCAATACTAAAATGTAACTGTATTTTTTCATTTTTATGGTTTTTTATTTTCTGGCATTCCGCACTTAATGCGGAATCTAATTTGGTATTCGATTAGATTCTTCTCCACCTAAGGCGGATCAGAATGACACACTAATCTGTAAAAATTCTGCGCATCTCTTTAGGCATTTCTACACCTTCTTTGATAAATCTTTTATGAACTTCTTCGGTTAAAATAGCTCTATTTCTATATTCTTCAAAAGGCTCGCTTACCCAAACATATGCTCTTAAATGAACACTACTTTCTAAGGTTGACACAACTCTAACATCAATTTTATTTCTGTCTTTAGAAATGCTACTTTCTGGGTTATCCATTGTGTAATCTAACTTTTGGGCTTCTTCTTGTATTATTTTTCTAGCAAGATCAATATCAGCATACAAGCCAATTTTAAAATTGTTGAAACTTAACACTTTAGAATCATCAATTGTATTGTTGAGTATTGATTCATTACTGATGATTGAATTTGGAATAATTAGTTTTTTATTCTCAAAATTATTAATTACAGTATGTCTCAGAGTAATATCTTCAACAATACCAACTCTAACATCATCTAATCTAATAAAGTCACCAACTCTAAAGGGTTTAAAAATCACAATAAAAGCTCCTGCAATTAAATTAGATATTGCTGCTTGTGCTGCAAAACCTATAATTGCGGCTAAAATTCCAGCTCCAGAAAAAATGAATGCTGCTTTTGCACGTAAAATCGGAATCGTAAAAATAATAATGACTATACCAATAACTCCAACAAAAAACTTTACGGAATTCATCAGAAACTTAAGACTTGTAGTATTGTATTCCTTTTTTCGACTTTGATCTCGGTTACTTATAAGTTTACGAATAATAAATCTTACTATTCGTGAGAATATCCATGCGATAATTGTAACGCCTATAATATATATGGAAATATTCCAAACTTGATCTAGTTCAAAAAAATTGTTGGAAAAATCGTTCATTATTTTATTGCTAAGTTAAAAACTTCAGTTGCATGAATTGTTGTTGTATCAAAAGTTGGAACGCTAACATCTTCAGGAAATATTAATAGCGGAATCTCAGTACAACCAAGTATGATACCTTCTGCACCTTTATCTATTAATTTTTGAATAATCTTTAAATATGAATTTTTCGAATCCAGATTTAAGATGCCTTTTGACAATTCATCATAAATAACATCATGAATAATTTGTCTATCATCCTCTTCAGGAATTATAGTTTCAATATTATTGCTTTTTAATATATCAATGAAAAAGTCATTCTCCATTGTATATTTTGTACCTAACAATGCAACTTTTTGAAGTTTTTCATTTTTAACCTGTTTTGCAGTTGCCTCAGCTATATGAATAACTGGAATTGAAACGGCCTTTCTAACAGCATCAATTGTTAGATGCATCGTGTTCGCACAAATTAAGATATAATTTGCTCCTGCATTCTCAAGGCTAATTGCTGCATCAGCCATAATATCATTTAATAAATCCCAGCGACCTTCTTTTTGAAGTTTTGATATTACTCCAAAATCAACAGAATTGATAATTAACTTACAAGAATGTGAATCTCCAAATTTATTTAAACATAAATCATTCAGAATTCTATAATATAGAATTGTAGATTCTGGTGTCATTCCGCCAATTAATCCAATTGTTTTCATATATGTCTAAAATAGAGTTATTTGATCAGGATCATCATTATCAACTTTCTTTTTTGGCTTTAAAGTTGGTAGTTTTTTATTAACATCTATTATTGGAATTTTCTTTTCATCTGATGTTTCTTCTTTTACTTCAGGAATTTCTAATTCTACTTCATCATTTTCAATGATTTCTTCTTCTACAACTTCAACTTCATCAATTTTTGGTGCATCATAAGGCAAAGACTCTAATAAGTTTACTTGCTTTATTTTCTCTGCAGTTAGTTGATTACCAAGCGATTTAATTCCTTTTACAGCAATAAATTCCTCTAGATTAATTTCCATGTTCTCTAAACTTCGTTTAGAAAACACAACTTCTGCCATTGGTCGATAATCTGTTGCAATCAATTCTAACTGTGATTTTGGATGCTCAGAAATAAAGATTTCTTCTTTGTTAGGATTGTCAATCATAAAACGTTTAATATAATAACGCTCTTTTTCACCATCAAAATAAATAGCAGAAATAGGTTTGTTAGGAATCCATTTTTCAAGCACAATCATATCGTCTTCAAAATGTGTTGTCAGTTTTGGAGAAATGGTTTTAACAATTCCTTTTTGATTTACAATCAGCAGTCTGTCTTCAGCAGTAAATTCGCCAAGTAATTCTCCACGATCATCTACATTTAGACGCTGTACAGTATCATCAAACCATATTTTACGTGGCTTTAAGGTTGATATTCCCTTTTCCTTCAATTCTATTTTCTTGACAGCATATTTTGTCAATCTATTACCTTTAGAACTTCTTCCTTTTATCAATAATTCAGAAAAATCTAAATCCCATTTCAGTTTTTTAATACTTCCAACTGCACGCAGGTATATGGTTACTGTTTCTGCTTCTCCATTTTGGTTTGCAGTAAAATAATGCACAAGAGAACCTTTGTTTCCGGCAGTTAAATCATACTCTTTATCACGTGTAACCGAAGTAACATTAAAGCGTTTCATTAATGATGGACCTCTAGCGCCATCACGATAAATCATATTGTAAACTGTTCTTTTATCATTCTTTTTAAAGACTGCAACATGTATGATATCTTTTCCAACAAATGTTTTAGCATCAACTTTGGTAAGAATCATTGTACCATCTTTTCGAAAGACAATAACACTGTCAATATCTGCGCAATCTGTAACGTATTCATCTCTTTTTAAAGATGTTCCAACAAAACCTTCTTCTCTATTTACATAGAGTTTTGTGTTTCGCATTACAACTTTAGTTGCAACTATGTCATCAAAAATTCTGAGTTCTGTTTTACGCTCCTTTCCTTTACCGTACTTTTCTTTTAATCCTTTAAAGTAATCAATTGCAAAGTCAATTAAATTATTCAAATGGTCTTTTACAGTAACTATTTTTTCTTCAATTGCTTCAATATGTTGCTTGGCTTTGTCAATATCAAATTTTGATATTTTCTTGATACGTATCTCTGTAAGTCGTACAATATCTTCTTCAACTACAGCACGTTTTAAATGTTTAATATGTGGTTTTAATCCTTCATCAATCGCTTTAATAACACCTTCCCAAGTTGCAACTTCTTCAATATCACGATAAATTCTATTTTCGATGAAAATGCGTTCTAAAGAAGCAAAATGCCATTGATTTTCTAATTCATCTAATTGAATTTCCAACTCTTGCTTCAACAAATCAACAGTATGCTGTGTTGAATGTTTCAACATCTCTGAGACTCCAATAAATACAGGCTTATTATCCTCTATTATACAACCTAAAGGTGAAATAGAATTCTCACAATTTGTAAATGCATATAAAGCATCAATACTTTTATCTGGAGAAATTCCTGAAGGTAAATGCACTAATATTTCTACAGTTGAGGCTGTATTATCTTCAATTTTTTTAATTCTAATTTTACCTTTGTCATTGGCTTTTAAGATAGAATCTATCAAAGAAGTTGTTGTTGTTCCAAACGGAATTTCAGTAATAACTAAGGTCTTCTTATCATATTGAGAAATTTTTGCTCTAACACGAATTTTTCCTCCTCGCTTTCCATCATTATAATTAGAAACATCAGCAATTCCTCCGTTTAAAAAGTCAGGAACAATTGTAAAACTACGTCCTTTTAATATTTTGATAGAAGCATCAATAAGTTCGTTAAAATTGTGTGGGAGAACTTTGGTTGAAAGTCCGACAGCAATTCCTTCTGCACCTTGTGCTAATAATAATGGAAATTTTACTGGTAAATCTACAGGTTCTTTTCTACGACCATCATAAGACATTTTCCAATCAGTCGTTTTCGGATTAAAAACAACTTCTAATGCAAATTTTGTTAAACGTGCTTCAATATATCTTGATGCTGCAGCACGATCACCTGTGAGTGTATTTCCCCAATTCCCTTGCATATCGATGAGCAATTCTTTTTGCCCAAGTTGCACCATTGCATCAGCAATGCTTGCATCACCATGCGGATGATACTGCATCGTGTGACCAACAATATTGGCAACTTTATTGTATCGACCATCATCCAAATCTTTCATAGAATGCATAATCCTACGTTGCACTGGTTTAAAGCCATCATCTATTCCAGGTACAGCACGCTCAAGAATCACATACGATGCATAATCCAAAAACCACTCCTTATACATTCCTGTAACCTTCGTAATAGTCTCCTGATTATCTTCTGAAGTATGATCTAATTCTTCATCGTGTTCGTAATCGTTATTTTCTTCTTCTATCATCTAATATCCTTTCTTGAAAATTTTAAAAATTAATCAGTTAAATAATATTTAACGTCTAATAATTGTATTGAATTTGCAAAACCTATAGTACCATGATTTTCTTCTAATTCAAGTAATACAGTACAACTAGAATTTGCATCTAAACTATTACAAGGAGGAATTAAAAAACTACCATAATTTGTTGAAAATTCAATTCCATCACTCAATAAAGTAAAATAAGGAAATCCATTAACACTAGTATTATTATTGTTATTCAATTTAATTTCAAATTGCAATCTAGAAGTATTATTTCCAGTATCAGGAGTGTAATTAAAATTTAATACCTCATAAGTGAAATTATCTAATTTAGGTGGTTCAATTACAACTGAGTCTTGATTATCTAAAACATCACAAGGAACTTCTTGGTTAATATAAGAGTAACTGAATGTTTGATTGTCAACAGAGTATATTTGAGGAATACTAATTGTCTTCGTACAATCATCATCTTTTGAAGAACAACTAAAGAAAATTAGTGTTAAAAATAGTACTTTTATTAATTTCATAATATTAAATAAATAATGTTAATTGGTTTAATTTTCTTCAATCAAATCTTGTTCAACTTTGAGGTTTTCGATGATAAACTTCTGTCTGTCTGGTGTATTCTTTCCCATGTAGAAAGATAACATATCTGAAATCGACATTTCTTTATCCAACATCACAGGATCTAAACGAATGTCTTTTCCAATAAAATGCACAAATTCATCTGGACTAATTTCTCCTAACCCTTTAAATCGTGTTAATTCTGGTTTTCCTCGCAACTTTTTTATAGCATCTCTTCGTTCCTGTTCAGAATAACAATAGAACGTTTCTTTTTTATCACGCACTCTAAATAACGGAGTTTCAAGGATATATAAATGCCCTTCTTTAATCA
Source organism: uncultured Flavobacteriaceae bacterium (assembly GCA_938018045.1). GTDB lineage: Bacteria > Bacteroidota > Bacteroidia > Flavobacteriales > Flavobacteriaceae > Urechidicola. The sequence goes on along the minus strand of CALIIP010000097.1, from coordinate 644 downwards.
ATTCTGGAAAAAATTGTAAGAAAAAAGTAATAAGTAATAAACGAATGTGCATACCATCAACATCGGCATCAGTAGCAATTACAATATTATTATAGCGCAAATTTTCAATTCCATCTTCAATATTTAAAGCTGACTGCAAGAGGTTAAATTCCTCATTTTCATACACTATTTTCTTACTCAATCCATAAGAGTTTAAAGGTTTTCCTTTTAAACTAAAAACAGCTTGCGTATTTACATTTCTCGATTTGGTTATTGATCCACTTGCTGAATCTCCCTCTGTAATAAATAAAGTTGTATCTAAACGATTGTCTTTCTTCATATCACCAAGATGCACACGGCAATCACGTAATTTTTTATTATGAAGACTTGCTTTTTTGGCTCTGTCTCGTGCTAACTTTCGTATTCCAGATAATTCTTTACGTTCTTTTTCGGCTTGTACAATTTTTTTCTGAATCTTGTCTGCAACATCAGGATTTCTATGCAAGTAATTATCAAGTCTACGTTTTACAAAATCATTGATAAACGTACGAACGGTTGGTAACTTACCTCCCATTTCTGTAGAACCTAATTTTGTTTTGGTCTGACTTTCAAAAACAGGCTCCATCACTTTGATACTCACTGCTGTAACAATAGATTTTCTAACA
>CALIIP010000096.1 GCA_938018045.1 uncultured Flavobacteriaceae bacterium | reverse complement strand
CAGATGGACTATTAAAAGTAACATTCAGTCTATAGTCTTTGAAAGTAATTGCTTCTTCTTGCACAAAAGCACCCTGCCAAGTAAGTGTGATTTTATGGAATTTCTTTAGTTCGCCAGAAAATTCGGCGTTTTGTCCAAATGTCGACAACTGAACCAATAAAACTATTAAAAATAGAAGGGGGGCTCTATTCATTTATTTTAATTCTAAACTTTTGATAAGCAGACAAATAAAATACTTGCCTGTTTATTGCATAATATCCAGTAAAGGTAAAGATCAATTACTAAATTACAAATCAACGAACTCTGCAAAATATAACAATCATGTTCATCATATTGCATGGTATCGACTAAATACCCTTAAAAACGTTTAAAAGCAACATTAAAAGCACACCAAATAAGTCATATATTACTAACCGAAATTTTGGGTTGTGAAGAACATTTATATGACTAATCAATCCTTTCAAAAGTAATCTCATTGGAAACTATTCGCTTTTCATCAAGATGGATGTTTTTTGTCAATATTACTGCGCGAATTGAATCAGTCATTGTGCTGTTATTTAGCACCTTATCATAAATTAACTTCAATTTTACTACAGAGTCCGAAACTTTAACTATAGCTCCTATTTGTCTAATATTTGATATATCTACAACATCAAACTTATCCGATTCTAGAATACCAGGTCGTGTAAAACTCTTCAGTTGTTCCTCTATTTCTTCTTTAAATTGAGGATGCTTATTTCGTAGCTGTACAAGCTCAAAATACTCTTTTAGCTTTTGGGAAGTTATTTGTTCTAAAGTAAGCTGCCTTTTTTGAAATTGATCCTCTATCAATTCAGAATTTTTCAATTCAATATCATAGTCAGCTTGTGACTCTTTGTTTTGGTTTGCACAAGAAACACCTATTAAAAATAATACCATATACGTGTATTTTCTCATAGTATGATAAATTTAAGTTTTATAATCTTTCCGTTTTCAAAGGTCCTTTCTAAAATTTTTATTCGCTGTAAACTACTCGTAGGTATCGTAAGCAGACGAATAAAATCTCCCTTATCAAATAGTTCAATACCAATATTATTGCTATGAAATTGGTATATAACAGCTTTATCCGCAATTAGACCTTGTAATTTTGATTTGTGTTTTCTCCAATCTTTTATGTTTCCATCGGTATAGAATTGCAACATCAGAGCATAGTCATCAGGAGTAAGGTGAACCTTTTGATTTTTATTACTATCAATATGGCGAACAATAGTGTCTGTTTTATGATAAGGTGATTTTACCACAAAAGTGATGTACTCCGAAGATGTTTCATAAGTAAAACAACCTAAACTATCGGTTTTTAGAACAATAGGAGATTCCTCTTTATTAATTATTTTTATGTCAAGCGCAACTTCAACTGACTTATTCTGCAGCTCATCTACAAAACAGAAATGAAACTCATTGCTCGTTTTTAAAAGAAACCACGCGAGAATTACAACTGGAATAACTGCTAAAAACAAATAGTTAGTTTCCTTGCCCTTTGCTACAAATTGTGCGTGATTCTCATGCTCTTTTTTAAAAGTATTCCAATTGGTAAAACCCACATATTCACTTAACATATTAAGCATGTCAATTCGGGGTAGTTTTTCGACATCTTTCTTTAAATAAGTATAAAACCACTTTTCGCTAACCTTAGCTTTTACTTTATCAAATAAATCTTCTTGAAATAAAACAATCTCTTCCCCTTTCCACTCCCCAATTGACTTAGGTGCTGCATGTTCCTTTAAAAAAGTATTCGCTACTTCCTTTTTCAAAAGTTCAAAATAATATGTAGTCTCAGCGCTCAATAAATAATAATTATCTAGAATTCAATTATTTAAATGTTGTAAAATAAAATACAATTGTTTTACAAGTGGTTTACAACACATGCCATAAAGCTAAGCATAGGTTTGTCTTATAATTTTTAAAAATATAAAACTATGAAAGCAAAAACAGTTAAACAAAGATTAATAATTTTCGCTGTATGTATTGGTTCAGCTTATTTCACTTCTTGTAATCAACATGCACGAAAAGAAAATGTTATGATGGAAGATGTTTCAGTCAACGAATCATTTAACACCATAACTAATAATGACATATCTGATAACACAGCATCACAAATACACATTGACTTAAAGATTATTAAAACAGCAGAAGTTAGATACAAAGTAAAGGAGGTTAAAACAGCTACCAAAAAGATCAAGCAATTAGCACGACTGTATAATGCATACATCTCTGACTTACGATTTGAAAACAATAAGTATAGCCATGAGAACAGATTCACAATAAAAATTCCGAAACAACATTTTGATGCCATGATGGATTCAATGCCAATCATCGCTGAGTTCGTAGACTATGAAAATATTACCACCAAAGATGTTACAGAGGAATTTATGGACATTGAGACCCGACTAAAAACAAAACTTGAAGTAAAAGAACGTTATGAGTCAATTCTAAGAAAGAATGCAAAAACTGTTGAAGACATTTTAGCGACAGAAGAAAAGCTTGGCGTAATTCAAGAAGAAATAGAAGCTGCACAAGGAAAACTCAAATATCTATCAAACAAAGTAGCATTTAGCACTATTCAGATAGACCTATACGAAACTGTAGATTTTCAGGAAAAACCTGAAACTTATTCAACAACATTCTTCTCAAAATCAAAAGAAGGAATAACTTTTGGCTGGAGTATTATTGAAACTCTACTACTTGGTGCAATCTATATTTGGCCACTATTACTAATTGGTCTTCTCGTTGCTTTTTTAATTAAAAGAAGACTGCGAAAGAACAAGTAAAATAAATTAATCAAAGCCCCTACATTATTCGGGCTTTCTTTTCATTAGGCACCCTGAAAAGTAAAACAATACCTATGAAGAAGAAAAGTACCAAAAAGAGGATAGCATAACGCATATTGTATTTATGATCAACAATGGCAAAAATGAGCATGCCAATTACAATACCTATTTTTTCAGCTACATCATAA
>CALIIP010000095.1 GCA_938018045.1 uncultured Flavobacteriaceae bacterium | reverse complement strand
TGAACTTTATAAAGTAAAAATTTAAGTGTTTCTAAATCAACATATTGGTTTGCCATGATTCCTCTTCGTTTTAAAAATTATAGTGCTTCAATGTAGAATTTAATATACGAAAACTCATTAAACTGGTTTAATAAAACTTTTGAGGGTTTGCGCTTCGCGGGATGAAGGGGTTTTAATGTTTCTTAATTCTTGTAGATTTTTATTTGAGAGTTGGTTTATTCTAATAGATAAAAATGAAGCCGATACGGAAAGACGTAAGTTTAATTTTTACAGAAAAACTATATTGCTTGCATACAGCATTCAATACACGGAAACTTATGAAACTGGTCTACTAAAACCTTTGATTGAAAATTAGCTTTAAAAAACAAGCGCGAAGTACTCGTTTATAAATGTTTGTAAGCATTTACTTCTCGGTATTTACCGATTTGTATTGCTTTTTTATAAAAATTATAAGATTTTTGGAGTAGTGCTTATAAAGAAGGGCTATGCGTAATATTACGCTTAGCCAATTGTTGGCAGTAATTTAAAAATGAGAGACGAAAAAGCTTACATATATTTTGATGAATATGGAAACACTCATTTAGATACTGAATCTAAGTCAGGAACTTTTTCTCATTTTATATATACTGCAATTGTTATAGATGAAAACAATTTAGAAAAGGCAATCGACATTAGACAAAAAGTTTCAGACAAATATCGTCAAGGTTCACCATTGAAATCTTCAAAAAAACTGCCTATTGACAAAAGATTAAAAATGATAACTGAGTTTAATGAGTTAGATTTTGGGATTTTCAGTTTAGTTATCGACAAAAGAAAAATTGACAATAAAAACCTTGAAGATAAAAAAACGTTTATCAAATTTTTCCAAAGGTTATTTTTGAAACAATTTGTAAACAGATATAAAAATTTCGAAATTTATTTTGATAAAACTGGAGATAAAGCGTTTAAGGAAAGTCTATATAATTATGTAAACAAACGTATTTTCTCACCTACTCTTTTTGAACCAGATAGAAAATATATAATTGCAGATGACAAGTATGAAGAACCTTTAATTCAAATAGCGGATTTTTTCTCAGGCTGTGTTGGAAAAATATATTGCGTAAGTCATAAAGATAAAGATGCGGACAAAATATTTGACGCTATTAATAAAAAACTATTTATTGACTTTTTACCTTTCACTACCTCAAATTATTTGGGAAATTATAGCGAAGATTTAGATGCAAATGATAAAAAAATAAGAGAATTTTGCCTTAATTTAACTATTGAGTATCTGAAAACTAAAAAATGTACGATTGAAGAATCTGAGCTTTTAAAACACCTTTTACTTATTTTTAAAACTAACCCAAACAAACTCGCAGAGACTTATGAATTAGTAAATGTCCTAAAAAGAATAAACCCAAAGATTGAAAAAGAACAAATAAGAGAGATTATTTCTTCTCTGAGATATAAAGGCATTCTTGTTGTGAGTATTGAAGGAAAATATGGATACAAAATACCGAATAAAAAAAATGATTTAGTTGGTTATTACAATAGATATCTTAAAAGCATAATCCCAATGTTGACCAAAATTAACATTGCTAATAATGCAATAAAAAAAGAATATTTTGAAATTGACATTATTAATGAAAATGAAAGTTTGTCTCTTTTACAGAATTTAATTAATGTAGTAGAGTACAAGAAAATTGAATAAAAACTACTGCCAACAATGTATATAAAAAATAGCGCAAGTCATTGATAAAACTATGGTTTGGGCATTTTTGGAAAGTCGCCAAATTTTTAAATTTAACGATTTCCAAGTAAAAAAATAAATAGTAAAATTTAAAAATTCGGCTTGTGTATATTCCGAAATTTATCGCTTATTTTCAGCGCTACTTTTCATATACGAGACGTTATCTTCAATAGCTCAAAAATTATTTAAGTTAAATAGATGGCCTTATATTATTGATTAAATTCATATCCTTCAAATTCTGAAATACACCTTCTAACTGTTTCAATTCTATAATTTGTTAAACAATCAAAGAATGCGTTATATTCTGAATTTTCATCTTGAAAATTTCGCACTCTTTTTTTTGCTCTTTTTTTACCAGCTAGACCATGTATATTTTCATCGAGAACAATCATCATAGAATTTAGGTTTAAAGAAATGTATGCGGAGTATCCTGCAAATTGAGAATAATAAGCTGAACTTTGTCCAGACTCTAACATTTCAAGATGGGCACGTCCATTTTCATAATAAACTAATTTGTTTTTAACTATTACACGCACAGCATTTTGCCCAGGATTATCGTGGTCGATTCTAAATAGGACATCCTTGTATTTAAAACCCCATATATCCTTTGTTTTAATCTCAGTTCTATTCTTATAAAACTTATAGTAATCTATCTGCTTTTCAGGCTTGTCGAATAAATATATATTCAAATCATCGAACTTTTCCGTATTATCATTTTCAAAATCTTGAAAAGTTCTATAGACTTCAATTTGTGAAAAAGCTACAGAGCTGTATAGAACGAAAAAAAGTATTAGTAAATATTTCATGCTTTATTCATTTAGTTTTTTATCCAACTGACTTATATAAACCTCCATTGCCTTTGCATAATATGGAAATTCAGCACCTGTTATATATTTCTTTTTATTTAACCTATCATAAACGAAAAATTTCTTTTGGGTAACTGTTACATTATGGGTTTGAGATGAACCAGCAGTATATGCAAGAGTATATCGGAATTGCTCCAAATCTTGGTATTTTTCAGAATCTAACTCTTCTTCAGTCAAAAGGATGTATTTACCCGTGTAGGCTTTCTCAAATTTATTTCTTACAAATTTGTCATAATAATCCGGTCCATGTAAAACACCTATTAGGTACGAGTTCTCATCATTGCCAAACTCTGGTGGAATGGCATAATTTTCTACAGTAAACTCTTTTTTAGCTTTTGAAACGGTGGCAGCTTTACCAATAAAACAAGAGTTTAGACTTAAGCAGAGAATTACAAGTATTGTATTTTTTAAAGCTTTCATAATTTAGATTCATAAAGGTGTTACTTCACATATGTCAAATCCAACCAAATTGAAATAACCGTGATTAACTAACGTGATTTTTATTCTATTATTTGAAAAAGCAATTCATTTTTACAGACAACATAAAGTTTACTTAAATGGATTTCACTCAAACGCAACTGTTGCGTAAATGGACTTTACTCAGACGGAGAAAAATAGTAACGAAAAGTTGCGTGCTTACTATTGTGTGTCGCTACAGAAGATAACAAAGCCTATAATTAATACGGACTTGGGGTTTATCTGCCAAAGTCTGTGTATTTTTATGATGTCGCAAAATCTTATGGATTTTGCATTTTAGGCAAAAAAAGAAAAACACAAAACCCGCCCGTACCTAATGGCACATTCGGGCAGGCAAAAAGATTTGGCTACGAGCTATGGCGCAATGGGAATTGTAAATCACCGCCCCAAGCTAATCATAGAGGAGACGTTACCTGTAATAAGCAAAAAAAATGAAAAAAAAAGTCGCAATCTTCCTCTCAATTATTACAATTGTTATCTGCGGGTGGCTTATTATAAATCGGTTGAATTTACTTGATATTCCGTCTAACAAAAATGATACACACGCTTCATTTGAAAAGCAAAAAATAAATAATAGAACTGACATTAATGAATGCGAAAAAGATATATTAAAAAATGCAATTGATTTTGAAAGAGAAAGTAAAAGGCAGATCTCTGTTATTTCTTATCAAACACAAATTACAGCATTTGTAATTATTCTAATTCAAATAGTTCTATTGATTATTATACTAATGATTCCTAAAAAAGTCAAGGACAAAATCAAACCTGAATGATATTCAGAAAGTAATGATGAAAAGACTCGTTGAAAATAAAAGTAAAAGAAAAATCCTTGCTAGCGCTCGTTTGTGACGAGTGCCGTACCGAGTAAGAAATACGAATTATATAAAACCACAATGATAATTGTGGTTTTTCTTTTGATGCTATATTGAAATGAAATAAAAAAATGTGATTACTTTAGTACTAGTTAAAGGGTGCGACCATCGATAGTAATATGGCCTTAGCGTAGTTATAGTATTGCATTTTAATTTATAGAGAAGTTTATGACCATTTCTGAATTAACCAATAAAATTACTATTCATCTTCAGGAAAATAGCCTGAAAGATTTTAAAAATCAGTTGGAAGATTTCAATTTCGATTCAATTGTTGAACGTATTGAATTTGATTCTGAAAAGTATAAGAAAGTAATACTTCATCAAGTTGACCTCTTTGAAATAATCTTGATTTGTTGGCTTCCTCATCAGCAAACACCAAAACACAAACACCCAGATAATGGTTGTTTAATGAAATTGTTTCAGGGGCAGTTAAATGATATTAGAATTACAGAAGCAGCAGCAATTGAAACCATT
>CALIIP010000094.1 GCA_938018045.1 uncultured Flavobacteriaceae bacterium | reverse complement strand
CAATTGAAAAAATTGAAAAAATTATTGATGAAGTGAAAAAAGTAGATGGTATTTTTATATCATTATGGCACAATTCTTCGCTCAGCGAAAAAAATAACTGGAAAGGATGGTCAAAAGTTTATTTAAAACTTATAGATTTGGTAAAACAAAAATAACTTTCACGTATCTCAATTAAAAAACTACATATTGTTTCGTTCGATGTACCGTTCCCTCCAAATTACGGAGGAGTAATTGATGTGTTTTATAAATTAATTGAACTTAAAAAACTAGGTATAGAAATACATTTACATACTTTTGAATATGGTAGAGGAAAACAAAAAGAGCTAGAAAAGTATTGCAAGAAAATATACTACTACAAAAGAAATTCTTTTATCAAAAGTTTTATATCAAAAGACCCATTTATAGTTAAAAGTAGAGAAAATAGGCATTTGATAAGTAATTTGACAGTTGATAGTTCTCCAATACTTTTTGAAGGATTACATACGACTTCTCCTGTGTTTTTAAAAGCAATAAAAAAACAAAAAACATTTGTTAGAGCACATAATATTGAACACCTATTTTACAAAGGCTTATCAGAAAGTGAAAGTAGTATTTTTAAAAAAACATTCTTTAAACAAGAGTATAAGAAATTAATCAAATACGAATCAATATTAAAAAAAATTGATGGAATTTTCACAATATCTCCTTACGAGCAAGCATATTTTTTAGATAAATATGGCGAAAAATCTATTTATATTCCTGCTTTTCATGAAGTCGTAAAAAAAGTTAATTATACTGATGATTCAGAAAAACAATTGTTGTTTCACGGCAATATTTTAGTGCCAGAAAATGTAAAAGCAATTTTGTTTTTAATTGACGTTTATAAGGATTCTAATTATAATTTAGTGATTGCTTCGAGTCATCAAAATAAAAATATAAATACTGAGATTAATAAGTATAAGAATATTCGTTTCACTCATTTAAAATCACAAAATGATTTAAAAGAATTATTCCAAACTACTCATATAAATGTGCTGCCAACTTTTCAAAAAACAGGAATAAAACTAAAACTATTGAATGCGCTATACCAAGGGAAATTTATTATTGCAAATAATGACATGGTTGAAGATACTGGTTTAGAGACTCTTGCAGAAATAGCAAATACAAAAGAAGAATTCTTAGAAAAAACTAAAATGCTACTTAAAAAAGAATTCAGCCAGGATATAGTAAATAAAAGGTTGCGAAAACTAGAAAACTTTAATCCTCAAAAAAGTGCACAAATAATTGTAGAAACTATTTTTAATTAGTTTGTTGTACAACCTCAAAAACATCTTCTCCTTCACACTTTAAAGTTCTATGCGGATATTTAAGTATCAATGCATAATCATGTGTAGCCATTAAGATAGTCTTACCACTTTTATGAATTTCTTCAAGAACTCCCATAACTTCAATCGAAGTTCTAGGATCAAGATTTCCTGTAGGTTCATCAGCCAAAATAAGTTCAGGATCGTTGAGCAATGCCCTAGCAATTGCAATACGCTGTTGCTCTCCTCCAGATAATTCAAAAGGCATTTTAAATCCTTTGGTGTGCATAGAAACTTTTTCCAAAACTTCATTAATTTTGGCTTTCATCTTTTCTTTATCTGTCCATCCTGTAGCTTTCAAGACAAACAATAAATTATCACTTATATTCCTATCATTCAGCAGTTTAAAATCCTGGAATACAACACCTAACTTACGTCTTAAAAACGGAATTTCCTTTTCTTTTAATTTCTTCAAGTCATAATCTACAATAGCACCTTCTCCTTTTTGTAATTCTAAATCACCATACAAAGTTTTCATTAAACTACTTTTCCCGCTACCAGTTTTACCAATAATATAAATAAACTCACCTTTTTTAATATCGATATTCACATCTGACAATACCAAATTATCTCGTTGGAAAATAGAAGCATTTTTAAGGAAAAGCACAGATTCTTGCATGAAGTTTAATTATTTATCTACAAATTTAGGCTTTCTATGTAATCTTTCAAAATACTGACGACTTTATAATTATAAATTGAAAATCATTACATTTGATTTCTAAAAAATAATCACATAATGAATAAATACCAATCATACTTAATCGCTATTTTCTCTTTTTTATTGATGCTTTCTTGTAAAACCGAAAAGAAAAATACAGAACTTAAAACTGGTTTTTGGCGAGGAGAAATAAACGTTCAAGAAAATCAATTACCATTTATTTTTGAAGTTTTAAAAGGAGATGATGACTATAAAATAAATTTACATGATGGTAGTAATATTATTGAATTAGATGAAGTGTCAGTAATAAATGACTCCATATTTTTTACCATGCATATTTTTGATATTGATGTAAAGGCAAAAATCAATAAAAACTCACTAGAAGGAACATATACTAAGAATTATGCTGAGGATTATGTATTGCCATTTAAAGCAACTTTTAATTTGAAAAATAGAGTTGAACAAAAATCTACTACCAACAATTTTGATGGGAAATGGTCTATGAAACTTAAAAATAAAGACGGAACAGAAGATGATGCAGTTGGAGTATTTGAAACCAAAAATAATCAATTTCAAGGAACTATTTTAACACCAACAGGAGATTATCGTTTTTTAGAAGGATATGCTGAAGACGATAATTTTACTTTGTATGCATTTGATGGGAATCACGCATTTGTATTTAAAGGAGAAAAGAATACTAATGATGTTGTTAATGGAACTTTTTGGTCTGGAAAAACATTTAATCAATCTTTTACAGCAATTAAAAACGAAAACGCTTCACTACCAGACCCAAACAAATTGACATATTTAAAAGAAGGTTATGATAAGATTGAATTCTCATTTCCAAATCTTGAAGGAAATTTGGTAAGTCTTAACGATCCTAAATACAAAGACAGAGTTGTGATACTTCAAATCTTTGGAACTTGGTGTCCGAATTGTATGGACGAAACAAAATTTTATACAAAATGGTATGACAAAAACAAAAGTCAAGGTGTAGAAATAATTGGTTTGGCATACGAAGTAAAAGATGATTTTGAATATGCGAAAAAACGTGTGCAGAAAATGATTGATAAATACGACATCAATTATGATTACCTAATTGCTGGAACTTCTAATAAGAAAGACGCTGCAAAAACACTACCTATGTTAAATCATATTATGTCTTTTCCAACATCAATAATTATAGACAAAAAAGGAAAAGTACGCTCTATCCATACAGGTTTTTCAGGTCCAGCTACTGGAGATTATTACCTTCATTATGTGGAGGAATTTAATGCTTTGATGGATACGTTATTGAGTGAATAAATAAAAAATAAACATCCTTTAAGACAATTTCGACAATAATTATCGTTTATGTAGTGTAGTTATGTAACAAGTTTACTGTAACTTTATATATTCTAAATTATTGAGAATGAATTTCAAAAAACTTATTTTAACTTGCTGTATATCAGCAATGTCAATACTTTCTTTTGCACAAAAAACTGCAATTCATACGCACGAACTAAAAGAGTACAATCATGCAATAGAACTCTACAAAGACAAATCTTATCTTGCATCTCAGCAATTATTCAATCAAATAAGAGAATCTTTTGAAGACACAACAGAAAAAAGAGCAAATTGTGAGTATTATATAGCAAACTGTGCAATTAGATTAAACCAAAATGGTGCTGATGATATGATGCTAGATTTCGTAAAAAGATATCCTACAAGCACAAAAAGAAACAATGCGTTTATTGAAACTGCAGATTATTATTTTAAGGCACGTAAATATTCCTATGCATTAAAATGGTATGGAAAAGCAAACGTTAATAGCCTATCTATCAAACAACAAGAAACTTATAATTTTAAATATGGTTATGCGCTTTTTGCAACCAAAAACTATACAAGATCTAAAGACTACTTCGTAAAACTTTTAGACTCACAAGAATATGGTTCGCAAGCAAAATATTATTATGGCTATATCGCCTATTCTGATGAAGATTACGACACTGCTAATGAATATTTAGGTCAAGTTGTAACAGATGAAACCTACAAAAAAGATGTTTCTTATTATTTAGCTGACATCAACTTTAAAAGCGGAAAATTTGAAAAAGCCATTGAACTTGGAGAGCCTTTATTAGCAAACGCAAAAAGAGATGAACATTCACAAATTTCGAAAATAATTGGAGAAAGTTATTTTAATCTAAATAAATATGCTGAAGCAATTCCGCATTTAAAGAACTATAAAGGTACGCGCGGTAAATGGAACAACACAGACTATTATATGCTTGGATATGCATATTACAAACAAGATGATTATGAAAATGCCATTTCTCATTTCAATAAAATTATCAATGGTGATAATGCTGTAGCACAAAACGCATATTATCATTTGGCGGAATGTTACTTAAACCTTAACAAAAAATCTGAAGCATTAAATGCGTTTAGAAATGCTTCGCAAATGAAATTTGAGCCGAAATTACAGGAAGATGCATATTTAAATTATGCAAAACTGAGTTACGAAATTGGGAATCCATATAAAAATGTTCCAGAAGTATTACAAGATTACTTGAAAAAATATCCGAAGTCAAAACACAAAAAAGAGATTGAAGATTTAATTATCAGTGCATATTTAACATCACAAGACTATGCAGGTGCAATCAAATATCTTGAAGATAAGAAAGACATTGACAATGTTTTATATCAAAAAGCAGCATTTTACAGAGGTGTTCAGGTGTTTAACGAAAATCATTTTGACAAAGCGATCACAAACTTTGACAAATCTTTATCACAATCTAAAGACGCAATTATTAAGGCTCGCTCAATCTATTGGAAAGGAGAATCTAACTTTAGATTAAACAATTTTAACGATGCATTGGTTGGTTTTAATTCGTTTTTAAACAATACTGAAGCGAGAAACACAGACGAATATAAAAACATTAACTACAACGTTGCTTACACTTATTTCAATCAAAAAGAATATCCAAATGCAGGAACAGAATTTCAAAATTATATCAATACAAATCCTGAAGACGAAGTAAAATTAGACGATAGTTATGTACGTTTGGCAGATTCATATTTCGTTACTAGCAGTTATCAAAACGCCATCAATACATATGATAAAATCGTTCAAAAAAACACTGCAGATGCAGATTACGCACAGTTTCAAAAGGCAGTTAGTTATGGTTTTATCCGTCAAGATCAACGAAAAATAGATGAATTAAACACATTTTTAAACAACTATCCGAAGTCAAAATATCGAGATGATGGGTATTATGTTTTGGCAAATGAATATGTTGATGCTAACGAAACTGATAAAGCATTAGAAAAATATGATTTCTTGATTGATAATTTTAAACGGAGCCCTTTAGTTTCAAAAGCGATGCTTAAAAAAGGTGTTATTTATTACAATACCGACAAAAATGAAGAAGCATTATCAATCTACAAAAAAATTGTCCGCCAGTTTCCAAATACAGCAGAAGCAAAACAAGCAGTTGCTAGTGCAAGACAAATTTATGTTGATCTAGGACGTGTAGATGAATACGCAGATTGGGTAAAAGGAATTGATTTTATCAATGTTACAGATAAAGATTTGGATAATGACATGTACGAATCGGCAGAAAAGCAATACTTGCAAAGCAATCATCCAAATGCAATTTCTGGATTTAACAAATACCTTGATAGATTTCCAAGAGGTTTACACACTTTACAATCTCATTTCTATTTAGCACAATCTTACTATTCTGAAAAACAAATTAATAAAACGATACCTCATTACAAGTATGTAGTTGATCAAGAGCAAAGTGAGTTTACAGAACAAGCACTATCTCGCTTAGCACAGGCGTATTTAGAGGCCGATGATTGGTCTAATGCAATTCCGATATTAGAACGTCTAGAAAACGAATCTAACGATACGCAAAATAGCATTTTTGCACAATCAAATTTGATGAAAGGATATTACAAACAAGAAAATTATTCAAATGCAGTTGAATATGCAGAAAAAGTTTTATCTGAATCAAAGGCAGACAACCAAATGAAATCAGACGCACATATCATTATTGCAAGAAGTGCCATAAAAACTAATGACCAATCAAAAGCACGAAGTGCATATAAGAACGTTGAAACCATTGCTTCTGGTGAATTAAAAGCTGAAGCATTGTATTATGATGCTTATTTTGAACACAAAGACGGAAGTTATAGAGTATCAAATAAAGTAGTTCAAAAAATTGCTGCTGATTATGCTGCATATAAATATTGGGGAGGAAAAGGGCTTATCATTATGGCAAAAAACCATTATGAATTAAAAGATTCTTTTCAAGCAACTTACATTTTAGAAAGTGTAATTAAAAACTTTTCACAGTTTGATGATGTTGTAGATGAAGCACAAACAGAACTAAACAGAATCAAAACCGAAGAAGCAAAAACTAACTTTTCAGTAACTCCTGGAAACTAAAAAATATATGTCAACCTGAATTGTCACATCGAGCTCAGTCGAGATAGAAATTCAGAACAAAATAAAAAAACAATGAATAAAAATCTGATACTACTATTCATCACATTATTCTCAACAACGCTCTTCGCACAAGAAGAAACCGTTAGAGACACTTTAAATACAGGCGAAATAAGTGTTGTAAAACCATATACACCAACAATTTCTGATGCGTTTAAAGTTAAAGAAAATCCGACATTAGACAATACCGACATTCCTAAGGATAGTGTATCTTATACTATTAATTCTGTTCCTGTAGCATCCACTTTTACACCTGCTAAAGGAAAGGCAAAAGGTATTGCCAAAGAAAAATTGGATAAGATATATGCAAACTATGTTTCTGTAGGATTTGGAAATAATACGACGCCATATTTAGAGGCATATATTCACTCAAGTAGTTCAAGATATAACGATTATGGTGTGTTTATAAATCATCTTTCTTCAAAAGGAAATGTAAAAGATGCGTTGCTCGACAGTAATTTTTCTGACACCAAAGTGAATCTTTATTACAAGCAATTTGATCGTGATTATAATTGGGAAATAAATGCTGGATTACAACATCAAATTTATAATTGGTATGGTTTGCCAGACGACATAACTTATAGCGAACCATTTTTGAATAGTATTGATCCAAAACAAAAATATTTCAATGTTTTTGCTGGCGGAAAATTACATTTTGAAGAGGGAATTTTTAAAGGCGGAAAAGTAGAACTCAATCAATTTTCTGATAACTACAGTAGTAATGAAATTCATTTACTTATTCAGCCAGAAGTTGAACTACCTATTTCTTCTGAATTAATAAATACAACTGCTACTGTTGAGTTTTTAAGTGGAAAATTCAATGGAAATTATTTAACAACTGATAACATAAACCATAACTTTTTAAAGTTAGGTATCTCACCGAACTTCAAAGTTTTACGTGATGATTTGACCGTAAATTTAGGCGCAAGAATCTATTATAGTTTCGATTTAGAAAACAGTGTAAATAAGTTTTTTGCATATCCGAATGTTACAGCATCTTACAAGATTTCTGAAGAAACTTTAATTGCATATGCTGGAGTAACTGGAGATTTACATTTAAATAGTTTTAGAGAGTTTGCGCAAGACAATCCGTTTGTTTCACCAACACTAAATATTTCACAAACCGACAAACAATACAATGCATACATTGGTGCAAAAGGAAAATTAAATTCTGATGTTAGTTATAATTTCAAAGCAGCATTTATAAACGAAAGAAGCAAGCCTTTATATATTCAGAATCCGACAAAAACTAATGGTATAATTACAACAAATAGTTACGAATTAGGAAACTCTTTTAATGTCATTTATGATAATATAAAAACACTGGCTGTTTCTGGTGAATTAAATATTGATTTTTCAAAGGATTTTAAATTTGGAGGGACTGTAGAATTTAACAATTACACAACCAAAGTTGAAGACGAAGCATGGAATTTACCAACTATAAAAGCGGCTTTATTTGCAGATTATCATAACAACAAATGGTTTGCTGGAAGTAATCTTTATTTTGTTGGAAAACGCTATGATTTTGTAGCACCTTTTGGTGGATTAGGACAAAAAGTAGAATTAGATTCTTTTGTAGATCTTAACTTAAATGGAGGCTATGTATTTACTGATAGATTGACTGCATTTGCAAAAGCAAATAACATTTTAAGCACCAATTACAATCGTTTCACAAACTTTGACACACAAGGAATTCAAGTGTTGTTAGGAATTACGTATAAATTTGATTTTTAGTCGAAAAAAAGAAAGCCCAAACAAAATGTTTGGGCTTTCTTTAGTTAGTCTTTATTGCTTTATAAATATAAACGTTCCTGTCGGTAAAATAGTTTGAGTATATACAGGTAGATTATCTGCATCTATATCCTTTCTGCCGCCATAAATAAATATTTCCAATGCATCTTGATCTCCAACTTCTATTGCTCTGATAGTTAAACTTGAAGTTATATTGGCTATTTTGTCATTTATTCTTGCAGACAATCTTCTTTCTAATATAGGACAATCATCACAAATAGGGCGATGAATACTTTTTAAAAGAGTGTCTCCTGCAATGGCAACTTTTCCTACATCAGTATTATCTAAAGTGTTAATTCTTTCTACACCATCTTTAATATATTGATATTCTCCAAAGATGTCATCTTGATAATAAACTATGTCATTAGCAACCATTTCCCCTTTTTCTAAAACTATTTTGAAAGAAGTAGTAGCTTCTGTATAAAGCCAAGTTCCTTCAAAGACATTGAAATAGTTGTTAATATCTTTATAATACGTATTTTCTATTCCTTCTCCATCCCAACCATCTATATTGATTATTGGAGATTGTGCTTTACAACTTAAAGTCATTATGGTTAAGAAAACCAATGTTAATATTTTTTTCATAGCAATTATAAATTTAATAAAAAAACTCGAATTAAAAAATTGGATTCGTGTTAAATAATTTCTTGATGCATATTTTTTCCGTAGTTTTATGCTCTTAAAACTACATCCAAAATGTTTGGGCTTTCTTTATGTACTGTTTTGGTAAATTTTATTTAACTAAAAACTATATATTCTATTTTAGCAATAATGTTTGTATCTTGATTAAAAGTTATAATTATAGGGCAACAATCGTAGAATGAATGTGTAAAGACAATTGATTTACTACCATCAGTTCTTGTATTAAAAATAATGTCAGGACCTAATATAGAGATAGTATCCCCTACATTTATTTCTACATTATTAACACAAATATTATTTGTTTCAAAACCCTCAAGTTCTGCATTATAATTTGATGAATAGATATTTGTAAAAGTAAGATGAAAATCACCACCATAATAACTAAAATTTCGATAACCGCCACCAATTCCACCTTCCGCCTCACTAGTTGACGCTATACTTCCAATTAAAACATTCATCTGAGTTATGTCTCCATGTGTTGCTTCAATAGCTGTTTTTAGAATACCATTTACTTTGATATTATTATATTGAGCAGTTGTAAGTTCATTTGTAGTCGGTTGACCATGGATATTAACAGTCAAAAAAATCATTAATAATCCGAATATTATTTTTTTCATAGCAATTATAAACTTAATAAAAAAAACTGGAATTAAAAAATTGGATTCGTGTTAAATAATTTCTTGATGCATATTTTTTCCGTAGTTTTATACTCTTAAAACTACAACCAAAATGAAACACTACTTTTTAGCAGTTTTTGCTGCAATTCTATTAATTTCTTGTAACGAAAAAGCAACAACATCAATAGTAAAAAACGAAACTGTTAATAAAA
>CALIIP010000093.1 GCA_938018045.1 uncultured Flavobacteriaceae bacterium | reverse complement strand
TCTGAAATACGTTCCTCATAAGACATTTGCTTTAAAAACTTATAATGAGCATACAGATATATATAAGAAAGTGACTTGCCTGGAACTTTACCAGACATCTTGTAAATCTTATTGATATTCCCACCAGAACCTATAAGCGATAGACGCTTTAAACCTTTGGTATTCTCTTGAATCCACTTTTCAATCATCTTCCATTGATATTTTGAAGATTTTTGCTTATTTAATAACCTAACAGTTCCTAATTTAAAAGATTTTGAATTCACTACTTTCCCTTTAGAAAAAACTGTCAACTCAGTACTTCCGCCTCCAACATCAACATAAAGATATGAAAAGTCATCTTTTATAACATCCTTTAAATCAGTAGAGAAAATTATTTTAGCTTCCGTTTTACCATCTATCAAGTCAATTTGAACACCTGTCTTTTTAAAGATTTCTTCAACAACTTCTTGTCCGTTTGAGGCTTCTCTCAAGGCAGATGTTGCACATGCTCTATATTTTTCGACCTTATTAACTTCCATCAACAATTTAAATGCATTTAATGCACTTATCATCCTTTTTTTATTTTCCGATGATATTTCTCCTGTAATAAAAGTATCTGCTCCTAAACGAATTGGCACACGAACTAGTGATGATTTTTTAAATTGTGTTTCTTCACCTTCTCTAATGATTATATTATTGATTAATAGCCGAATTGCATTCGAACCAATATCAATAGCAGCATATTTTTTTATTTCCAAGATTAAATTATTTATTTACTTTATGATTTTGAGGGAAATCAATCAAAATCGTTTTTCCCTTTGATAAGTTTTTCCAATGTTTGATGTTCAGTTTAACACCAATAATTCCACAAGTTGGAACGTGATCTATTAATTTATCACCATATTTATTTACAAATGTACTAATGCCATGATCATGACTAAAAATAATTGCTGTATCATAGGCATCATCTAGAGCTTTCACCCTCTTAATCAAATAACCATCACTAAAACTATACAATGATTTATTGACTTTCAAATTAGATAATGGATAATTAAACGTATTACAGAAAATAATACTTGTATGTAATGCTCTATTGGCACTACTTGACATAAAAACATCTGGACGTTCAATTTGCTTTTTGAGTGCTTTAGACATAATATGCGCATCATTAATGCCTCTTTTCTTTAAAGGACGATCTGCATCGTCGATACCTTCATATTTCCATGAAGATTTTGCGTGTCTAACTATATAAAGTGTTTTCATGTGTCTTTTGATAATGAAGTCAAATATAAAAAATTATGGTGCCAATCGTTCAATTTTCCATTCGAAATTTTCTTGAAGCACATATCTTATTCTATCGTGCATTCTGTTGGGTCTTCCTTGCCAAAATTCTATCGAAATTGGCTTTACAATATAACCGCCCCAATGTTTTGGTCTTGGTATTTCTTTATCCCGATATTTTTTCTCAAGTGATGCTAAAGTTTTATCCAATTCCTCTTTAGACTTCACAACTTCACTTTGATTAGAAGCCAAAGCGCCAAGTTTACTTCCGTCTGGTCGTGACTCAAAATAACCGTCTGATAAATTTTCTGCTATTTTCTCTGCTTTTCCTTTGATGATGACTTGTCTTTCTAATGTGTGCCAAAAAAACGACAAGCATATATTGTTGTTGTCTGCAATTGCCTTTCCTTTTTCTGAATTATAATTGGTATAGAAAATAAATCCTTCCCAAGAAAACTTTTTTAAAAGCACAACTCTGTTCTTTGGAAAACCATCCAAGCCGACCGTAGAAATTGTCATAGCGTTCGATTCTTCAGAAGAATCACTTTCTTCGATTTCATAAAACCATTGCTGAAATAACTCCATTGGATTTTCAGGACAGTTGTTCTCTAACAGTTCCTGTTTGTTATATGTTTTTCTATGATTACTTAAATCCTTGGACATTTTGTTTAGCGTGTTTATTCTTAATTAATAAAGTTCAAATTACTTCTTTCTAATCAACCACAAACCTATAAAAGTTATCAAGCCATTTATTGGTAATATTTCCCAATGAAACTTATATGCGCCAATCACACTTTCTGGTAACTGTGTAATTCCGTATGTTGCTGTTATTGCAACTAAGGCAACAATCCAAGCATAAGAATCTTTTATTTTGTGTTTTGTAAAAATACCAAAGGCAAACAAACCTAATAAAGGTCCATAGGTAAATGTAGCAAATTTAAATAGGTTGCTTACTACATTTCCATCAAGATAATTGAATAATATTACAACAAATATCAATAAAATAGAAACTCCGACATGTACTTTTTTACGCAATGGTTTTTGTGCTGCTTTTGGTTTGTCCTCAATATTTAAAAAATCTACCGAAAAAGAAGTTGTCAAAGATGTCAAAGCACTATCGGCACTTGAGTATGCTGCGGCAATCAAACCAATTATAAAAGTAACTGCCAATGCAGATCCTAAACCTTGATTCATTGCAATCTCTGGAAATAACAAATCTGTTCTTGTGCGCCCGTCAACAATAGGAATATCAATTCCAAATTTTTCTGAATAGATAAATAATAATGCTCCTAATGATAAAAATACAAAGTTTACAACAACCAATAAAGTTGCCATTGCAAACATATTTTTCTGTGCCTCTTTTTGGTTTTTACAGGTCAAGTTTTTCTGCATCATATCTTGATCAAGACCAGTCATAGCAATTGCAATGAAGATTCCGCCAATAAAATATTTCCAAAAATAGGTTGTTGAATTTGGGTCATCAAAAAAGAAAATTTGCCCTTTACTTGTAAACTCATCCGAAGATAAAAACTCCATATAAGACCAATCTAATTTTTGATTTATTAGATAGATCCC
>CALIIP010000092.1 GCA_938018045.1 uncultured Flavobacteriaceae bacterium | reverse complement strand
ACTAAAGGATTTCAGGTATCTGGACACTATCATTTGAATACCTATGATGAAATCCGATTGGTCTATGCGAATAATACTAAAACCACTCCGTCGGATGATTTGGATAATATAGAGTCTCTAAATCTACAACGAATTAGTCTGACCTATGCTAAAGGAATACGACTCAAATACAGTTCTCTAAATAATCTAAGCATCTATTTAGGGAGTGGTGTGATCTTTGGTAGGGAACAATTAAATCTAGAGATACCTATTAATAATGAAAGTATAGGTTTACGATATTTTGGAGAACTAGATGTGGCATTGGCTAGAAAACTATCTATTTATATACGAGCTGGTAACAGCTTTATGTTCACCGATCATTTAGGCAGAAATGGTGCTTTAGGAGTGGGTATTAGAGGATATTTTTAAAATTGGAATTATGCAACAAATTAATACACCTCTAATTAATCCATATCTCCTCATCATTCAAACTAGAATATTAAAGCTATTGAAACAAGGAATCATTCCTTGGCGACAAGGTTTTTCTCCCTATGGTGCTGCGCGTACTTATTTGGACAATCGGTATCTGACAGGTGTGAATTGGTTACTTTGTAATTTCACAACTAGCTATTCCCTACCCTATTATCTGACTTGGCATCAAATCCAACAGCTAAATGGTCAGATCAAAAAGCGATCTAAAGCAGAGTTTATTTATTATCAAAAGACGAGTCGCTGGCTGCGTTTTCCAATTTATAATATTTCTTGTGTGGATGGAATCAAAACTTCTTTTGTAAAGGGTTCTACTAATCAAGAAGCAATGTATGCTAAAATTGATGCTTGGCTCAAGCCTCTACTTCAAACAATTCCAACTATGCCAAGTCTCCAACGCTTAGCTCATTGGGATGCAGTAAAAGAAGTGGTTAAATTACCTCTTACTAAAAAGCCATCTGCTAAATATTATTGGCATTTGTTTAAGGCGATTATTGCATGGACAGGTAGCTCTTCCAATTTAAATAGGTTGACGCTTTCTGATATGCTTGTTCACTATCCTACTGCCTTTCAGCAAGAGCAGTTAGTTTGTGAATTGGGGGCAGCTTATTTGTGTGGGTACTTTGGAATCTATGACGCTTGGGATATTGAGACTCGTCAAGGAGAGTTATTAGAATGGTATTATCTAATGGAGCGATATCCAGATCAGTTATTGAGGAGTATTTGGAGTGTCAAATCCGCTTGGGAGTTTCTATTCACTTCCAATAAATATAGAAAAATTTTATGTCTAAGCCAAAAATGATTGAAGCTTTTCTCTAAAATATTTTCACTAGGCCGTTCAGTACATAGATGTGCTCAATTGTTTAACAAGTTCCATCCATACAGATTATACAATCCTTTTCAATGAATAATGGTTCAGGACATTCTTCATGATGAACTTCACAAGTATCATTACATAATTCATCATAGATAATTATTGGCACTTCGGAATTTTGGCAATCTTCAAATAACTGAAAAGTTTGTTCTTCTGCATCATTCTTTAATTTTTTCCCAACACTATTTGTAGGTACGATTATTTCATAATTACTTAAAGTCTTTAAATCTAGATCACCAAGCATTCTCCACTCACGTTCCCAGGTAAAATCACATTTATTTTTTGTCTGTCGTATTTCTTTTAAAGGTTCTAGAATTACAAATCTATGTTTTAACTTTTCTGGTAAAATGCCGAAATCTTCTTTGTCAGTATAAATTGCAGGTCTTCCTCCAAGGTTGTAAATTTCAATTTTAGGAATCATTATTCCATAATTTGAATATTTTTTTTTACCATTATAGCAAACAATTCCATTTGCCATTTTTAAACATTCAATTGGTGCTTCGGTAAAACAAACACAATTATAACCTCCTCTAATATCTCCGTTATTTGCAATCAATCTCTGATTTACAATTATACTTTTTAAATTATTATACGCGCCACTTTCATCTTCTTCATTCACTCCTTTTGTAAAATGAATTAGATAATTTGATAAGTCAATCCTTCTGTTATCGATTTGAGTCATTATTTTTTATTCTAATTACAAGACCATTCAAGCATAATTGCCTGTATCCTGCCTTTGCTGGCCGTAGATAGCTATACAAGGTTTAGTTCTCGTACTTTTTTTAAGCTATTAGTTTATCAATATAGATTTAATTTTTCATTCCTTTCAAATTTAATTCTTCAAATAAGTCATTCTTATTTCCATTGTATTGGTAACATTTTAATAATACTTGTCGTAAGTAGTTCATCAATTTAATAGCTCCGCTTCTAGTGTCTCCAAATGGTTTTAAACTTTTGTCAGAAATATGACCGGTATGCACTAAAGAGCTCCTCAAATCATAGAGTTTTTTCATTTCCAAATAGATCCTATCAAATTCTTCTTTTGTCTCAGATATAAGAATTGCAGTATGACGGGAAATAATATGTCTTAGTTGATCCTTGCCTCGATTAAAGAGAGATTCAAAAGCTATCATACTATTTATTAATTTTATTTGGTAATCATGAGTATGATAACAATTTGTAAAAAATTTAGTAGCAATTTCAGAAAGTTCGTTACTTGTCAATCGTAAGTTAAGTAGATTAATTAAGTCTTCAATTTCATCTGATTCAATACTATATTCATCACCAAATCTATATAAACCTAGTCCTTTATATCCTGATGAACCAATGTTATAGTTTTTATCAGATTTAAAAAAATGAAAAGGAGTCCCAATATCACCTTCTTTAAATAACCTCAAAGTTGAAATTATATGTCTATCAAAAAATTGAAAATGTTCGAAGTTATTTAATTTCACATTTCTACTTGATGTGTTTTTTATCAAGAAAAAAAATCCACTATGTTTATGATAATCATAAGAACTAAAAATATGATTCTTTTTAAAGTTACTCATAAATTCATGTGAAACAGAAATCATTTTGTCCGTTTTGGAATGAATACCCATTCTTCTAGGTCTGTCAACGTTCTTTAATCCAAACAAGGCTCCGAATTTTTTTTCAATATCGTATAGATCAAAAAACTTAATTTCAAATCCGTGAATATTGCAATATTGGTTTAATAAAAGAATACTTTCATTTACGTTGACTAAGAGTGAATATACTTTTTGTAATTCCAATATGTTATATTTTAACTGTTCTTTGGTTTGTATTTTTCAAGTAATTCTTTAAATTTCTCTGTGTCTTTGACCTGGTTAAAGCCACTATCATCCAAGTAGTCCCAAACATTTGCTCCTTTTTCTAGAGCAATAGTTATGTATTCATAAAATTTATCATGGTTTTCTTCATCAGCATAGGAAAGAGCAATTGTTCCATACGTCAGTGATAAGTCTGGATTAACTGCAATGGATTTATTTGCAGTTTCTCGTGCCAGTTCTGCCCTTCCACTTCTTCTCTGTGCTACAGCCATATTATTTAATATTTGCTCTGCTGGCATCTCATCCATTAAAAGAGCAATCTCATAATTTTGTAAAGCTCCTTTAAAATCGTCTTGTTTTTCAAGTAAGCAGCCAATATTATAATATAGCCAAGGACTTGATTTGTTTAATTCTAAAGCTAATTCATAATCTTTTAAGGCTAAATCATATTGCTTTTTATTGTTTGCATAAATAATTCCTCTATTGATATATGCTTGTGAATTATTGGGATTTAATTCAATTGATTTGTTATACAATTCTAATGCTTTAGCAAAATTATTAGAACGTGACTCCTTAAATGCCAATTGGAATAGTTTATTCGATTCGATTCTTGCATTCAACAATTGTTTATCCGAGTCTGTTATAGTTGTAGTTTTAGATATATTCTTATTAAAGTCATCTATGTATTTGTTTAACTGTTTTTGATTTTCCTCAGCCTTTTCGATTAAATTGACAGGTTCAATTTGAGTTATTTTCCAGAAATTAAAAATGAGAGAACTGAAATTTTCGATTTTTACAAAAAATGAATTCTTTGTATTGTTTATTAGATTTATTACCCGCCAATGTAATTTTTCTTCATTTCGTCCACACCAAATTAGACCAAATGATCTTTCTTCTTTAAGTTCTTCAAGATGTGCCATTATCGACTTATCGGCTCCTCCATATCCAACAACGATTAGATCTAAATGATTTAAAGCTTCTTCAAATTTGACTTTCATGTTTTCTTCAAGCTCGAACGTCTCCTTACCTATATTTTTTATATTCTCGTAGAGATAGTCTCCATGTAACTTAATAATATTGGGTTTTTCACTACCTATAGAAAGATATTTTACAACTTCATTATGTGAGTATACTCTGGCTTTGGTATCAGTATAAGCAACTAATGCATCATAAATAAGATCATCAAAATTGGTTGTAAATACATTGTGTATGAACTTGTTTTTTATCAAGTTTGCGAATAGTATATATTCTCCACTTAACTTGTGCTGCTCAATTATTTTCTCTATTAGTCTTTGTCGTTCACGTGGATCTTCTGAAAATTGTTCAAACCATTGACCATATAAATTATCGTTTGCAAATTTTTCCTTGTAAGCTTTAAAAAGTTTGGTTTCATCTCCGCTTCTACTTAAGTTTCTTGGAAGTTTTTGAGTTATCTCAGTTGCAGTTAAATTATCGAGAAAGGATTTTTCATTTTGTTCTATAAATTTATCATAATCCGATTGATTCTTACGTATGTAGTCGTCAACTGTATTTAAGAATCCATTTAACTCATATTGGTACCAATGTCCTAATTTATGACCTCCAGGATGATGTTGAACGAATGATAACTTTCTACAAATTTCCAAAACTCCCCAGCCAGATGGAATTTTGGATGTAATAGAACAACCGGCACCAAGAAGAAAACAATTTTTAGGTGTACCAAACTGAGATTCCTTCTCAATAAATTTTGACATCAAATAGGACAGTGGCTTTATTTTTTTTTTATTTAATTTCATTTCTTCTACATGCGATTAAAAACTTTAAAACCCTGTTTCGTTTCTTAATGTGACATAATTTATCAAAGATCAGAATACTCTAGTTTTAAAATAATTCATTTTCATTACCCAATTATCACCTCCAAAATCCCTTCAAGTATATGAGAGCTTTGGCTTATTGTAAAGTTTTAAAAATTTCACTCGTCTAATTCTCTTATTTATGCAGATGTATTCATTTTTCTTTAGATGATAACATTTTGATTACTGCCATTCCTATTAGTCCTCCAACTATCCAATTCTTAGCATTTTTTTGATTTTTAGCTTTCTCAATTAATTCTGTTAATTGATTAAGGCTATTTTGAGGGAATTGCCTGTTAAAAAGTATAACATTATTTGTCCTCACAAATTCTGGATTTAATGGAACATTATCTTCGATCAAAAAAAAGGCAGCTTTTTTTAATTGTTGAACTATATTCCACTCTTGAATTACCCAATTAGATTTTATTCCTTGATGAGAAGCAATTCCAATAAATAAATCACACTGAGCGATTTGGTTATTGACAATTTGGGAATTCTGAACCGTTTGTGGTATATCATAACTTGAATATATAAAATACTCTTTTGCACTAAGGTATTTAGAAATAGAAGACAAAATATACATTTCGCCGTCATTCATTGAATATGATATGTATGCTTTTCTCTTCATTTTTTAATTATCTGTTCAACATTAAATTGAATTTCTAACTTTTCAATTTCTTCTAATTTTGATTCTAGTTTACTATTTCGATAGGCATAAAATTTTGGAAAATATTGTCCATGCAATTTCTCGGCATTATATAATCTATGTTTAAAATGATTCCCATTCCAGAATTCATACTTATATCCATATCTACAATTCAGTCTTAATTTTTCAAAGGTATTTGTTACTCCTGCATTAACTGTATTTTTACAGATCAGCAAATACCCATCAGCCCCATATTCATTAATCAAAGTTGGTATATTAATTTTGTCAAGGTCACTCTTTGACATTTTATCATAAAATTTACATTGTACTACCCATTTTCTTTCAAATGAACATATAGAATCATCTATTCTAAATGTTAATAAAATATCTCTACCACCATCAGGTCCAACACCTGTTGGGTCGACTCTAACTTCTTTCAAATCATTATCTTTTAAGAATGGGATTACTCTAAAATAGTCAGCAGTGAGGTCTTCAAACACCTCCCAATCTTCTATTTCGGTAAAATCTATTCTTAGCATTTATGTTTGTTTTTTTTGGTAGCTACTAACACTAAGTATTATTTGTACCATCCTCAATAATAAGTTCAAGTCCCCATACACACCAATAGAGTAAACAATTCAGTTAAACAGTTCTATATTATTTATAATGCGAAAAGCTGTTTTAGAAAGATCTCTTATATTTGATTTATAGAGTATTGCCTAATCGTACTATAAATACCAAGATACTCAAATTATTTATTTTTCTCATAGATTTTTTTGAAATACCATAATGATTCCACGAAACGTAAAAATTTAGACAAAATAGATTATCGAGACGCTGGTGGGCTAATATCTTTCTTAGCGTTACAAAAAGCCTTTTTAAAACATAATAATAAAATTAATATTAAATTAATAATCGTTCTTTTGGTATAGTTGTTAGATGTAGAAGGTATAAAAAAGGTGGTAATCTATTGAAAATAACTACCACCTTTAAAAACTCTTTTAATATCTAGGTTTACACAGCTACTTCCACTACAGACTTCTCTTTAGCGGTAATAAGAATAAACTCATTCACTACTATCTCCGTAATAGTTCGCTTGACTCCATCCTTATTCTCATAAGCACGATAGGTCAATCGACCTTGTAGACCAAACTCACTACCCTTCTTGATTAATTGGTGTAAGTTTTCTGCCTTCTTACCCCATGCTACTAAGTTATGCCATTGGGTAGTCGTTACCTTCTCTCCTTCTGCATTTTTGTAGCTTTCGTTCGTAGCAAGTGTGACTTTAGCCACTTTCTTACCATCTTCTAAAATTGTTAATTCCGCATCACTTCCTGCGTGTCCAAATAAACGTACAGAGTTTCTCAAACTGTTCATAATCAATTTACTTTAAGGTTTAAAAAATTTGTTAACAAGGAAATTTCCCTTTCTTCCAGGAGTGACAAGCACTCCTCTTTGACTGCTTTGATATAGAAGTCAACTTTTTAACTGAGGTGTCTTTCCCTTTTACAGTTGCAGGAGTATCTCTTGTAGACAATCCGACTGAAAGGCAGGACCTGTATCATCAAGGAGGAAAGGAATTTATTTAGAGGTACGAGAAAAAAATATTTTCAAGTTCACGGTTCCTTGTGGTATTGGGAGCAGGATATTGTTTTGTAACAGGAAAAGG
>CALIIP010000091.1 GCA_938018045.1 uncultured Flavobacteriaceae bacterium | reverse complement strand
TTTTAATGAATTTACCGTTTTATATTTTGAATTTTCTTCTTCTAATGAAACTTTTTCGTGTTCCCATGTTGTGTGATATGGTACGTGAATTGCAGTTGAATTAATCTTAACAAGTGGTAAAACATCTGATTTTAAAGAATTTCCAATCATCAGGAATTCTGAAGGTTTTATATCTAAAAACTGTATTAACCTGTTATAGTTACTCTCTTTTTTATCACTCAAAACTTCGATGTGAGAGAAATGCTTTATCAATCCTGACTTTTCTAATTTACGTTCTTGATCTAATAAATCGCCTTTTGTAGCCAAAATAACTTTATATTTTTTACTCAACACTTCTAACACCTCTTCTACTCCATCTAATAGTTCTATAGGCTTATTGAGCATTATTTTACCTAAATTCAAAATTTTCGTGATTTCAGCCGCTGAAATTGCACCATTAGAAATTTCTATTGCAGATTCTATCATAGACAACATAAAACCTTTAACTCCATAACCATATAACTTAAGGTTATTAATTTCTTTTTTATATAACTCTTGGTTTATTTTATTTTCTGTTTCATAAGCAGATAATAATTTGGCAAATTCATGCTCTGTATGCCTAAAGTATGGCTCATTTACCCATAAAGTATCATCAGCATCAAAAGCAATTACTTTTATATTTCTATACATGTTTAAAAGAATTGAGAATTAAAAAATCAGATTTAATGCAATTTAAACATCAGAATGATGATAAAGAAATAAAATATTACTATTTTTGATTAACTAATAAAGATAATGCAATACAATATTTCAAATATTAAGACTGTTTCAACCTTGATTCTTCGCAATCTTTGGTCGAAAATGAATTTACCTAAGATTCAGAAACAGTATATATTTATTGAAATAAGCACCTATCATTTTTCACAAAAGTAAATAACCAAAAATTAACCAACTATAACCATAAGGTGCATTTCTAACGAATTAGCGCCTTTTTTTATATATCAATATTTTAATTTAAAACTATAATTATGAAACGAGTAAACAAAAAAAACAAACACATGAAAAAAATGCAATCGATTAAACAGATTTTAGAACACATTCAGCAAGTAATTAAATTTCGCAACAGCAATAAAAAATCAAGTCCTAATCTCATCTATCTAAAAACATAATATTATGGAACGAATCATAAATAAAAATAATATTTCTAAATTTACCGTAACTATCGAACAAATAAACAATAAGAAAACTCTACTTCCTCATGTATTATACAAAAAAATGGAAACTTTTGTTTTAAAATCTGTAAACCCATTTGAGCAAATAATTATTACAAAACCTACACTCAAAAAATTAAATATTTTAAAAAACGCATACCTAAATGATAGGTTACAATTGAATAGCGTCATCAAAAAATTGAGTAATACTGAACTTCAAATCATCGTTGAAGTCATTAAATCAGGTAGTTACAATGATGTTGTTTGTAATGCTGTTTTTAGTTCTATTATTAAAAAAAATAACACTAAAAAGTATTTTAAAACTTAATAAAGGATTAACCCTTAATGAGAAAGAGGGTTTTTCCTGTTTGTAATATCAACAAAAGTATGTATCTTTGTAGAGATTATTGTGGGGGCTTTAATCAAAAAGTAAAAAACAGATCTTAAAATTATTAAAGGTCTGTTTTTTTTATTCAATGAATATTTCTAATAATTTCGATTGGTTTACAGACAAAATACTTCCTCTTTTTAATGTTGCTGGAATCAGAACTGTTTCTCCTACATTTAATTTAACCATCTTTTTTTCTGAGTATTCAAACACTACTTGACCTTCTACGCACATGTATATTACAAAAGAATATTTTAAAGAATGGTCAAAAGTAACGTTTCCTTTTACTGGAAGAATATGTGTAGTAAAATAGGGACAATCAACAATAAGCGTTGACTCATTTTGCAAAGAACTGTAATTTGCTTTGTAATTTTCTTGAGATTTATAATCAATAGCTTCTATAGCCTCAGAAGTGTGTAATTCACGTGCTTTCCCATTTTCATCAAATCTATCCCAATCATAAACTCTATAAGTTATATCTGAAGTTTGCTGGATTTCTGCAACAAGTATTCCTGCACCAATTGCATGTATTCTACCTTCAGAAATAAAATATACATCGCCTTTTACTACTTCTTCAAAATTTAAAATATCAACTAAAGTTTTATTTTCTAAATGCTTTAAGTATTCTCCAGTATTTGAATCTTCTTTAAACCCAACAATCATACTAGATTTATCATCTGCTTGCATTACATACCACATTTCTGATTTACCAAAAGAATTATGACGTTTCATAGCCAATTCATCATTTGGATGTAACTGAATACTTAATGGTGTTTTTGCGTCAATATATTTTATTAAAAGTGGAAATCTAGTACCAAACTCTTTATATATATTCTCTCCTACTAAACTACCTTTATATTTATAAATTAATTCTTTTAGTGTTTTCCCTTTTAACTCACCATTAGCAACTACAGACGTATCTCCATCTACGTCAGATATTTCCCAACTTTCACCAATGTTTTTTTTGTCAGATTTTTTATCCAACAAATTCATTAATTTCTCTCCTCCCCAAATTTTTTCTTTTAATATAGGAACGAATTTTATAGGATATTTAATACTCATTAAATTTTTGTTGCCTTTAAGACTTTTAAAGATTCTGAGATATGCTTTTCTGCACCAAACTGATTATTAAACCTCATTTTCACAATCCCATTTTTATCAATTACAAAAGTCATTCTTCCTGGAAGCAACCCTAAAAGGCTACTTGGAACACCAAATAATTTCCTAACCTTCCCCTTTGTGTCAGACAATAAAGTGAATGGCAAGTTATGTTTTTTAGCAAATTTTTGATGTGATTTAGTCCCGTCAGAACTAATACCAATAACTTCTACGCCATAATCTTGAAAATCTTGATATTGATCTCTAAATGCACAAACTTCTTGAACACATCCTGGAGTAAAATCTTTTGGGTAAAAGAAAATTACCAATGCTTTCTTTCCAATAAATTCTTCTATAGAAAAATCATTGCCATTTTGATCTTCCAACGTAAATAAAGGTGCTTTATCTTCTAAATCTATCATAATTATTCTCCGTTATACACCACAAAATTTCTAGGTGTTTCGTATAAAGTTACTGTTAATTCTAGTTTTACTTCTATTTTAACTCTCAATATATTCCAAATCACAACTGCAATATTTTCAGCCGTGGGATTCAATGTCTTAAATTCTTCTACTTCTTCATTCAAATTTTTATGATCCAATTTTTCTTCAATCTCATCCTTAATTAGGTCTTTTAAAACTTTCATATCGATCACAAAACCTGTTTCAGCATCTATCTCTCCTTTAACGGCGACTATCAATTCATAATTATGTCCATGATAATGAGGATTTGCGCACTTCCCAAAAACAGTTGTATTTTGAGCATCAGACCATTCTCTTTTATAAAGTCGATGTGCTGCATTAAAATGTGCTTTTCTATGTACAGTAACTTTTGCCATTATTTACTTATAAAATTATAATATTTCTCAAAAATAATCTGGAACCAAGCCGTATAAATGTTTGGATTTAATTCCATATCAACTTTTACTTCCTCTAATGTCATCCATTTATAATCTTGAACTTCTTCTTTATTTATCTTTGGAAGACCATTATATTTACCAACCATCACATGATCTAATTCATGCTCAGTCAATCCGTTATCAAAAGGCGCCTTATATATAAACGAAAAAACTTCTTCTAACTTACATTCAAAACCCATTTCTTCTTGCAATCTCCTTTTTCCTGCTTCTAAATTCGTTTCGCCATCGCGTTGGTGACTACAACAAGTGTTTGTCCATAATAAAGGTGAATGGTATTTTTCTGCTGCGCGTTGTTGCAACATCAATTCACCTGCATCATTAAATACAAAAACTGAAAACGCTCTATGCAATAGTGCTTTTTCATGCGCTTCCATTTTTGGCATCAAACCAATTTTATTGTTGTCTTTATCTACTAAAATTACGTGTTCTTCCGTCATCCGACAAATATAGAAAAAGCTTTACAACTAATAGCATTGAAATTAATCTTTGCAATACATTTATTATATATCAATACTAATGAATAAATAACAATAATAATACTCACTATACCGTTTATAAAGAAAAAAGCGTTATTTATATTTTTCTAAATATTGAAGAGATAAAAAGTTTAAATTTGCAAAAAAAAACTATGAAAAAATTAAAGTTTATACCAATTTTACTGTTTCTTATTTCTTCTTGTTCAAATTCTGATACAAAAAATAGCCTAATAAGTGGAGAATGGAATTTATCTGAATACTATCTTATAGATGGAATAGGAATAACTAGTACATCAGGAATCTTGGATTATGAAACACAAATAACCCATAAAGGTGAAAATCTAAATGTTGATATTGTATTTTCTGAAGCACCTAATGTGGTTAATTCAACAGGAATATATACATCAATTTATACAAGAAACAATTCAAATAATACAGACACTTCATCATTAACTCCGGAAACTGTTACTCCATTTAATGACTTCACCAAGTGGTCTTTAGAAAATGATATATTATCTCTGGAAGATGAGGCTAATAATTTGATTGAAAACTATTCAATTATTGAACTTAATGAAAATACTTTAAAGTTAGAATACCAACTGAATAAAATAGTTACCAATATTGACGGAAGTATAACAGAAGATTCTGGCACTTACATTATAACATTTATTAGATAAGTTAGTCCGTATTCAAAAGTCTAAAAAAACCGTTTAAAATATAATTTTAAACGGTTTTTTTATGGACAATGATAATGTATCTTTGCATTTAAATATTAACAGATAGAATTTTATGTCTTTTTTAAAAGAATTAAACCGCAGACGCACTTTTGGTATTATTTCACATCCAGATGCTGGAAAAACAACTTTGACCGAAAAATTATTATTGTTTGGTGGAGCCATCAAAGAAGCAGGAGCCGTAAAAAATAATAAGATTAAGAAAGGTGCAACTTCAGATTTTATGGAAATTGAGCGTCAAAGAGGAATTTCTGTAGCAACATCTGTTTTGGCATTTATTTATAAAGACAAGAAAATAAATATTCTAGATACTCCTGGACACAAAGATTTTGCTGAAGATACTTTTAGAACTTTAACTGCGGTAGATAGTGTTATTGTTGTGATTGATGTTGCAAAAGGTGTTGAGGCACAAACAGAAAAATTAGTTGAAGTTTGTAGAATGCGTAAGATACCAATCATCGTTTTTATCAATAAAATGGATAGAGAAGGAAAAGATGCGTTTGATCTTTTAGATGAAGTAGAACAAAAATTAGGATTGCGAGTTACTCCTTTAAGTTTCCCTATAGGAATGGGTTATGACTTCAAAGGAATCTATAATATTTGGGAAAAGAAACTCAATCTTTTTTCTGCTGACAATAAACAAAAAGTTTCAAAAGGTGTTGAATTTAGTGATTTAGAAGATTCTAAACTAGATGAAATTGTTGGCGAAAAAGCAGCAAATACTTTAAGGGAAGAATTAGAATTAATTGACGAAGTGTATCCGAAATTTAATCAAGAAGAATATTTGAATGCTTCACTACAGCCAGTATTTTTTGGCTCGGCATTAAATAATTTTGGTGTTAAAGAACTCTTAGATTGTTTTACAGAGATTGCTCCTACTCCACAACCAAAAAAGGCTGAAGAGCGATTGGTAGATTCAAAAGAAGAAACATTGACAGGATTTGTGTTTAAAATTCATGCAAATATGGACCCTAAACACAGAGATAGATTGGCGTTTGTTAAGATTGTTTCTGGAACTTTTAAACGCAATGCTCCATATCTACACGTTAGAAATGGTAAAAAAATGAAGTTTTCTAGTCCGAATGCGTTCTTTGCAGAAAAAAAAGAAATTGTTGACGAATCATTTCCTGGAGATATTGTTGGATTACATGATACAGGAAATTTCAAAATTGGAGATACTTTAACTGAAGGTGAAATCTTAAATTTCAAAGGAATTCCAAGTTTTTCTCCCGAACATTTCAGATATGTAAACAATGCTGATCCAATGAAATCTAAGCAGTTACAGAAAGGTTTAGATCAATTGATGGATGAAGGTGTTGCACAATTATTTACGTTAGATATTAACGGAAGGAAGATTATCGGAACCGTTGGTGCCCTTCAATACGAAGTAATTCAATACAGATTGGAACATGAATATGGTGCAAAATGTACCTATGAAAACTTACCAATGCATAAGGTTTGTTGGGTTGATCCTGATGACGCAAAAAATGAAGAGTTTAAAGAATTTAGACGTGTAAAACAACGTTATCTAGCAAAAGACAAACACGGCCAATTAGTTTTCTTTGCAGATTCTGGCTTTACAATTCAAATGACACAAAGTAAATATCCTTCTGTGAAATTGCATTTTACAAGTGAGTTTGAGTAAATGAAACTTCAATGTATATTTACATTAAAATAATTTTACAACAATGAGAATTATCTCGCTATTTTTTCTTCTTATTTCAATAAACGTTTTCTCGCAAGAAAATCAAATATTTTATTATAACGCGACAAATACAAAAGTAGATAGTATTGATGCGGTAAGGTTTGAAAAAATTAGTTATAAAGATAAAAAGAAAACTTATCAACTTGTTGAAAACTATTCTATTGATGGAAAACTTCTTGGTTTTAAGAACTATATAAATTGGATCATTGAACAGTTTGACATTCAAATATATTTAAAGAATGGTGCATCAAAAATATTTCATAATAATGGTGTCTTAAAATCTTACACTAACTTCAAACTTGACAAATTTCACGGAAAAATAATTACATACTATGACAATGGTCAACTCAAAAGAGATGACAATTTTTTAAATGATAAGTTTGTTTCAGGAAGATGTTTTGATAAAAAAGGTAATGAAATCAAACATTTTAATTATATAATTGCACCTATTTACAAAGGAGGTGAAAAAGAAATACATAAATTTTTATATCAAAATGTAAAAATTCCTCCAAGATATAAAAGATTAGGAATTAGTGGGAATGTTTTATTGAAATTTACAGTTTTAAAAAATGGAAAACTATCAAATTTAGAAGTCTTAAGTAGTTCAAATAAAGTATATGCTAAAGAATCAATACGTCTAATTAAATTGCTAGAAGATTGGATTCCTTCAAAAATCGACGGAGAATTTATTGACCATTCATTTCGTTTACCACTCTCGTTTAACATTGAGTAAATAACTATTCAACCAAAAAATCAAAGT
Source organism: uncultured Flavobacteriaceae bacterium (assembly GCA_938018045.1). Classification (GTDB taxonomy): domain Bacteria; phylum Bacteroidota; class Bacteroidia; order Flavobacteriales; family Flavobacteriaceae; genus Urechidicola. The sequence goes on along the minus strand of CALIIP010000091.1, from coordinate 930 downwards.
ATTGATTTAAATAAGGTTCACCTCTTAAGGTATAGTGCCACCATTCTTGAGAATAATTTCTAAAACCATGTTTACTCATTACAGTTTTTAGCAACACTCTGTTTTTTTGCTGATGTTTTGTAATTCCATCATAAAAAGTTGCAGATTCTTTACCTAAGTAGTCATACGCAGTTCCCATATTTAATTCCTCACAAGTCTTTAAATCAATAATGGTAATGTCTATCGTACTTCCGCTACTATGCCTTGAGCGTGTAGAAATATAACCATCTTTAAATAGGTTTTTCTTATTTATATTCGGATAAAAATCTTGTTTTCTCAACGTATCATTTATATCTCTTGCCCATTTTCTAAAGTGATTTACTGCTTGTTGTGGACGATATGCATCAAAAATTTTTAATGACAAACCTTCTTTTAGCAGTTCGTTTTGCACTTTTTTCAAAGCCTTTGTTGCTTCTTTTGATAAGATAACAACATTGGCATTGTAACCATCTATCTCTTGACCAACAAAATTATCCGAAGAAAAATAACGTAATTCAATATTAATTGTTGGAATCTCATCTGCTACGTATACAAAACCTTCTTTGAGTTGTGCAAAAGTATTTAAGCAACTTAAAACCAAAAAAAGTCTAAATAATTTCATCAATCAAAAGTACAATAAATAATAATTAACCTTTTGGCATCATATTTGTAATTATCCTAGTAATATTAATAATTAAATATAATAACATGAGTAAAGGAACAGTAAAATTTTTTAACGAAGCCAAAGGATTTGGATTCATCGTTGAAGAAGGTTCAAACCAAGAACATTTTGTTCACATTTCTGGATTAGTAGATCAAATAACAGAAGGCGATAACGTCGAATTTGATTTAGAAGAAGGAAAAAAAGGATTAAACGCAGTAAATGTAAAAGTAATATAATATATACATAAC
>CALIIP010000090.1 GCA_938018045.1 uncultured Flavobacteriaceae bacterium | reverse complement strand
CGGGTTTAGTTGAAAGATTTAATCAACAAAAAATTAAACTAAAAAGCGACAGCGTTGAAAATTTCATTACTGAATTCGGAATAGTTCAAATGACAAACAGGCACGAAGGGTGGCGAACTGAAAAAGACTTTTGCCAACATTTCACAAACTGGTTAAAAATCAAACTAACTAAAAAACTACCGAATCAAAGTTTTGGAAAAGAGACAGTAACAATTTTATCTAAACCAAGAGAAGAGGGATACAGATGAAAAAAATTAAAATGCTTTTCAATGAATTTGACATAAAAGTTTTTGGAGGTAAAAAAACGCCAATCGAAAAAAAAGCTTTGTTGACCGCAGATTGGGTAAAAATAAATATTGAATTAGAGAAGGGAAATAAATTAGCAGTCGAGACTTACATAAAATATTTTTACGGAAAACTTAAAAGCTCTAAACTCTTAATCAAAAAAATGAAAGAGGATGAAGCGATTTTAACAAAATTACAAACCAAGGAACAGATTAACGAAATTTACTCACAACTATTTAAAATCCAAAAGTGAATATATCAATTCAGAAAAAAATAAAAGACAATACGGGATTGCAAGAGGCTGTGATAGGAACAATTTTAATGAAGCCAGCGATCTATTTTGAAGTTTCGGATTTTATGAGTGCATCGCTATTTAGTTCTTCGATTTTAAACGTTATAGCTGATGAATTATTTTCTGAAATAGACAACAACGGCACAATAAAACTAGCTGCTTTCTCACATGCCGCAGCAGCAAGAATAAAAAACGATTCAATAACCTATGATTTCATAATTGGATTAATTTCAAAAGGCGATCTAACTTCTTTCATGGAGCTATGCCAACAGCTAAAACAAGATTACCTGAATGATGGTGAAATAGAGTTAAGCACAAAATCGCTGACTAGGTTATGTTCTGGTGAAAGTCATTCAGATGTATTACCAGAAATTGAAAGTGAAAGGGAATTGTTGCACGAAATGGTAGAGCAACAAAAAGACGATAGAACGGAAAGCATACAAGAAGCCTATGATGATATTTTAAGAGCAAAAAGTATTGATGGGGGTGTTACGGGAATAGATACGGGATTTGAAGAGTTAAACAAAGTTACATCAGGTTGGCAGCCTACGGATTTAGTTATTGTAGCAGGAAGGCCAGGAATGGGAAAAAGTACATTTGCGTTTTGCGAAGCTCTTATATCTGCCGAATGCGGATCACCTGCAATGATTTTTAGTTTAGAAATGTCAGTAAAGCAGATATACCAAAAACTTGCCTCGATAATGACAGGTATTCCAACTGATAAAATGAGGTCGGGTTTAATTAGCGATGAAGAAGAACACAAATTAGAACAAGCTTTTGCAAGGCTTAGAGATTTACCGATTTATGTAAAAGATGGGATTTATAATATTTACAAAATCAAAAACACTTTAAGGATTTACAAAAGAAAGTACGGTATTAAAATTTGCTTTATTGATTATTTACAATTGGCGAATACTGGAAAAAACAAACAATCATCAAACGAAAGGGTAGGGGAAATATCAAGGAATTTAAAACAGGTAGCATCTAGCAAGGATTGTAATGTTGTGATGATCGCTTTAGCTCAATTAAGTCGAGCAGTAGAAACAAGAGGCGGAGATAAAAGGCCAATGCTTTCTGATCTAAGAGATTCAGGAGAAATAGAACAAGATGCTGACATGGTTATGTTTCCTTACAGGCCAGAGTACTACAACATACTTGAAGATGAAGAAGGACAATCTTTGAAAGGTATCGCAGAATTGATAATAGCAAAATACAGACACGGTAAATTAAAAACGGTAAGAGTTGGTTTTGCTGGTAGGTTCTTTGAATTACCGAATCCACATTTTAGCGACTTTCCAGAAACGGAAAACAAAGAAAAAGAGAACGACTTTCCAGAAGTTCAAAGCAACATAATTACAAAGTCAATGAGAATGAATGATGACGATATTCCGTTTTAGTGTGTAAACAATTAGGAAATTAAATGTAAATAAACTATATTTGTAGTGTAGAAATTAACCGTTCATAATATAAGTTAAAGAGAGCCGTTTGTAAGGCGGCTTTCTTTTTTTAAAACAATTAAACTTTACAAAATGTCAGATTTTAAAGATTTAATAGGAAAAACTTTGATTGAAATTAATCAAACTAATGAAGAAATATTGTTTAAGGTTTCAGAAACTGAGCAATATAAAATGCTTCATTTTCAGGATTGTTGTGAGTCCGTTACGGTCGAAGATATTTCTGGCGACTTGAACGACTTACTTAATACTACAATTCTAACAGCAGAAGAAAGAACTAATGAAAAGGAATCTGAATACGGCCATGAAACATACACTTTTTACACACTTAGAACGGTAAAAGGAACTGTAGATATTAGATGGTTTGGAGAGTCTAACGGTTATTATTCCGAAAGCGTAGATTTTTGCAAAATGAAAGATAACGGTACATGGGATCGTTGGTAGTTTTACTATACAAACGTATTATATCAGTTATATAATCTAATGCAAATAAAATCAATAAAAAGAGAGCTGTAATTATTTAGAGTGAGATTAATTAAGACTTAAAAATATTATGTCAATAGCAATGCCAATTGATCCAGAGAACGACCCAAGAAATTGGTCAGAAGATTTTGAACATGAAAATGGAAAATATTATTGCAGATGTTGTAAGTGTGAGGAATTATTTATTGGCTACAAAAGGCGAGTAATTTGCAAGATTTGTTTTAATCAAAAAACATGGATGCAAGAAATGTTTGGCGAAAAGTATTTTGGATTATACCTCCTAGTTTTATTTATAGTATCACTTATTTATTGTTTTTCGTAAAATCAATATTAAAATGAAAGCAAAAGAATATTTAAAGCTTATTAAGTCCGGAGAAAAAACATTGGAAGAAGTTTTTTTACTCATGGATAAAGAGGCTTTGGAATTAATTAGAGTAAGGGGTTCAAATGATTCAAGATATTATAAAAATTCTGTCATTGCTGCTTACAAAGATCAGAACAATAAAGCAAAATCTATTTTATACAAAATGGGGATAGAAGATTCTAGTAAGTACGCAAGGCGAATTTGGAAACTAAGCCCCGAAATGGCATCGTGGGTATTTCCTGAACTAAGGCCTGATCCAAAAATAAAGATAGGTGTATGGTTTACTCAATTGTTAAGATCTAGTTTCCCTGCCTCTATTAATTTGAGAGAAAACCAGATCGAGGACATTAGGACAGGTTTTGAGGATTACCTAAATAGTTTAAATTTAAGTGAAAAAGTGGCTAAAGACATAATACCTAAATCCTTAATAGATATCATAATGGGCGTTGGACACCCGTTTAAGACTAACGGATTTCACCCTGCTCTGGTTTTACACTTGATAACATTTATTGAGGAAAATGCCGCCAATCCTTAACCCCTAATAGCAGACAACACAATATAAATAAAACAACCTCAAAAGAAGTAAGACAGCCGTTATAAAATTCAATAAGAACCACTTTTGATAAGTGATCTAGTTTAAAGGGGAAAGACAGCCTTTGCGGTTGAGGTGTATGTCTTTTAAAAATATTAAAGATAAAAAAATGATAGAGTCTAAATTATTAGAATTAGAAAATAAAAGGAAGAAGATCAATAATGAGATTTCAAGACTTGAAATAAAGCAAGAAAAAAGCAATATTGATATTTATAAAAAGAAGTACGAAGGAAAATTTTTTAAATACAAAAATTCATATTCATTACCTGAAAAGAAAAGCGACTACTGGTATGACTACTACTATGTAATAAAAGTAAAAGGTAAGCGTGAAATTGAAGTTTTTTTAATGTATAAAGACTCAAGAGGTATTATTTCATTTGAAAACGATAAAACGGCAGGTAGTATAATTTCCAGATGTCAAAAAATCAGTCGATCAGTTTTCATGAAAAAATATGAAAGCTTTCAAAGTCAAATCAAAAAACAAGTAGAAAATTTTTAAAATGCAAATACTAAACAAATACAAAGAGTGGAAAGAAGAGAATCCAGATGAAGGATTTCAGTACGATGAAATATCGGAATTTCTTGACGCTCAATCCAGAGGTGATTTACAAGGACTTTTAGAATACGCTTTAGAAAAGTTTGAAAAAGGGAATCCTAAAAGAAAAGTACTGATGTTTAAGGTAGGTGATATAGCTCAGGTAGCAGGTAATATTTCAAGGCACTTTTTTAATATTGGAGACAGTATAAGGATAATAGAAGTAGACATTGATTGTCAATTAGAATATACCGCAGAGCATTTGGATGGATCGGATTATTGGCATTTGTCAGAAAAAGATTTAGTAGAAATATAAAATAACACACTAATTCAATATTCCCAATAGAGTAAATAGAAAAAAAATGTACGACAAAATAGAAAGTAAACATTACGTAACAAAGATCAAAAGCCCTTCCTATATCTCAGACAGTAAAAGAAAAGAGCAAATAGAAAATAGCCTCCACAATACTTTTGTAGGTACTAGGGCTGAATTTAATAAAAAAGTACAGAAATTATTGAGTCAAGAAATAGAAGTATACAAGGTTGAAAAAAGTAAACAATCAAGAGATCAGTCAAGGCTGAATGAAGAATTTAAAAATGATTTATATAAAGAGTTCGGAGTAGAAGAAAATCCTAAAAGAGAAAAGTGTTTTTTGTTAGCATATGAACAGGGCCACTCAAGCGGACGTGGTGAGGTTTATAATTATTTCGCTGAATTTGTAGAACTAATAAAGTAAATAGAAAAGTAAATTAATTAATCATAAAAAAGTAAACATGAAAAAAGTATTATTGTTATTATTTGTAGTTGCATTAATAACCTCATGTAGAGGCAAAGTAAATCCTAATGAATGGGTTGTATCTACGGGTACATGTTGGAATACCATGAC
>CALIIP010000089.1 GCA_938018045.1 uncultured Flavobacteriaceae bacterium | reverse complement strand
TGCTTACTTCCCAAAAAGACTCGTCATTTTCTGTTTCAAATAAAAACTCCAAATCTGTTGGTTCTAAAGCGCGTAAATTGATATGTTTTCCGTTTAGTGTTTTCATGTTGTGAAATTTCCATCAAAAACAAAAGTTGCTTCACCAATTAAAAACACATCTTTAAAAGTTTCATTTTCTTTTGTAAAACTAACAGTTAGTTTTCCGCCAAGTGTTTCTAGATGGATCTTATTTTCCGATGATTTTTTGGCTACATTCGCTGCAATAGCAACTGCTGTTACACCTGTACCACAACTTAACGTTTCATCTTCAACACCTCGTTCGTATGTTCTTACTTTAAATGAGTTTTTATCAATTTGTTCAACAAAATTCACATTTGTACCTTCTTCAAAATACGGAGCACCATTTCTAATGTTTCTTCCAGATGTCTTTACATCAATTTTCGAAACTGAATCTACAAATTTTACATGATGTGGAGATCCTGTGTTTAAAAATAGATGTGTTTTACTGTTTGTAATGGTATCAACATCAATCATTTGAAGGCTCACTAAAGTATCATTTATCGTTGCAATATGTAATCCATCAATGGCTGTAAATGTTGTTTTGTCAGTAATGATTCCTAACTTTTTTGCAAATGCTACTATACATCTCCCACCGTTTCCACACATTGTACTTTCGTTTCCATCAGCATTAAAATAAATCATTTTAAAATCGGTAGAATCGTCGTTTTCTAACAATATCAATCCATCAGCTCCAATTCCAAAACGTCTATCGCACAATTTATGAATCAAGTCAATATTATTTTTTGGAAAATGATGGTCTCTATTGTCTATTATAACAAAATCATTTCCTGTTCCTTGATATTTATTAAACCTAATTTCCATTGTTACAAAAATACTATTCATAACTGGTAACTCAAAACTTATATTTAAGTGTGTTAAAGTTCCGTTAATCTGTTTTGAAGGCTGCAATAAACTATTAATTTTGAGTGTTCTATTAATAATAAAAAGATATTTATCATGAAGAAAATTTTAAGTTTAGTATTCGTTTCGGCTCTTGGAGGTATTTTAACGCTTGGTGCGTATAAATTGTTTATAGAAAAACCTCAAGTTGTTTATGAACATGAGCAAGAAAATAAATTGGAAAATGTTCAGGCAAACTTTGTTAATTCTCCAGGTTTTGCAGCAGAAATCACCGATTTTACAAAAGCATCATCAAAAACTTTGGATGCAGTGGTGCACGTTAAAAATAGATCAATATATACGCCACAATTATCAATGCAAGATATGTTTTATGGTCGAAGTCAAGGGAAACAACGTGTTCAAATAGGAACAGGAAGTGGTGTAATTATTTCTTCAGATGGTTATATAATTACTAATAATCATGTGATAAATGGTGCAAACGAAATTGAGATTGTACTAAATGATAAAAAAACATATAAAGCAGAATTGATTGGAACAGATGCTTCGAGTGATATTGCCTTAGTGAAGGTTGACGCAACTGATTTGCCTTATGTTGCTTTTGGAGATTCTGACAATGTAAATGTTGGAGAATGGGTACTTGCAGTTGGTAATCCGTTTAATTTAACATCAACAGTAACAGCAGGAATTATTAGTGCCAAAGGAAGAGACTTGGCAAATAACAATAATAAAATTGAATCATATCTTCAAACTGATGCAGTTGTGAATCCTGGAAATAGTGGAGGAGCATTGGTAAATACACAAGGAGAATTGATTGGAATTAATACAATGATTACTTCTACAACTGGTTCTTATATTGGATATTCTTTTGCTGTACCTTCTAATATTGCAAAGAAAGTCATTGAAGATATTATGGTTTATGGTAATGTGCAGCGTGCATTTATTGGTATAAATTATAAAGAGTTGAATGGCGAGAATTATCAAGACTTTAATGTCTCTACACCAGAAGGCGTTATTATTACAAATGTTTTGGCTGATAGCGGAGCGTCAAAAGCAGGAGTTTTAGAGAATGACATTATTGTAAAGGCCAACAATGTAAAAATTTCAACTTTTGCAGATCTTAACGGATTCTTAAACACCAAGCGTCCAGATGATATTGTAGATTTTACGATTGTAAGAAATGGAAACGAAAAAGTTATTCCTGTAAAGTTGTATAAAAATATAACGACAACTGTAAATCAATTAGGATTGAATCTTGAAGATTTAAATTCTTCAGAACTGAAAAGATACGACCTCAAACAAGGTGTGAAAATTAGTAATGTAAATAATAAAAGATTGGTTGAACTTGGTTTAAAAAGAGGTCAAGTTGTTTTGACAATCAACAGTCAGAAAATAAATAATGTAAATGATGTCAATACTATAATGTCAACATTAAATCCGAAAAGCAGATTATTATTAGAAGTATTGTCTGATAAAGGTGTGAAAGAACGCTATATATTTAATTAATCAAGAAATAATATTTTTAAATCCGTCTGCCTTTGGTAAGACGGATTTTTTTTGTTCAAAATAGTGCCAACTATAACGTTATAGTTTTATACATTTGCAAAAAATTTTAAACTAAATTTATAGTATAATGGCTGAAAATATCTACGAGCAAGAATTAACTTTTCAAACAGATAGAAGAAGAGCATCTGTTGAGTTTATTAAACTTATTAGTGATTTATGGTATGATGATTCTGTTGAATTAATTTTATTCAGAAATCAATTGATTGACAGAAATGTTAGTGAAATTTTAAACTTATTGGAGTACGCAACAGAATTTGTTGAAAAATCTATTTCTATTTTTGATGCAGTAGAAATTACAAGAGCAATAAAACAACTTAATTTACCTCCTTCAAAATTAGATATTGGGAAATTGGTATATGAATATCAAATGGATAGTTCTGACGATATTGCTATGTTTTTAAGTGCTAAATTAAAAGGTGCTAGAAAAACAGAATTGATTGAACCAAAAGATGTAGTTCTTTATGGCTTTGGTAGAATCGGAAGATTGGTTGCTAGAGAATTGATGAGCAAGACTGGAAAAGGTCAGCAAATGAGATTAAGAGCCATTGTAACTAGAGGAAAAGTTGACGCAACAGTTTTAGAGAAAAGAGCATCATTATTGAGAAGTGATTCAGTTCATGGAGATTTTGCTGGAACAGTAAGAGTAGATGCAGCAAATAATGCGCTTATCGTAAACGGAACTACAGTTCATGTTATTTCTGCCAATGCGCCCGAAGAAATTGATTATACAGTATACGGAATTGATAACGCTTTGGTTATTGATAATACAGGAGCATTTAGAGACAAAGAAGCTTTGAGCCGTCATTTGGTTGCCAAAGGAGTTGATAAAGTATTATTGACTGCACCAGGAAAAGGAATTCCAAATATAGTTTACGGTGTTAATAATTTAGAACATACTGCAGATGATATCAAAATATTTTCAGCAGCATCTTGTACAACCAATGCAATTACACCTATTTTAAAAGTAATTGAAGATAATTTTGGAGTTATAAACGGACATTTAGAAACAATTCACGCATATACCAACGATCAGAATTTGGTTGATAATATGCATAGCAAATACCGTAGAGGTAGAGCAGCAGCATTAAACATGGTAATTACAGAAACAGGTGCTGGAAAAGCAGTTTCTAAAGCATTGCCTTCGCTAGAAGGGAAGTTAACTTCAAATGCAATTAGAGTTCCAGTTCCTAACGGTTCTTTGGCAATTTTAAACTTGCAATTAGAAAAACCAGCAAGTGTAGAAGTAATGAATGCTGAAATGAAAAAATATGCTTTAGAAGGAAGTTTGGTAGAGCAAATCAAATATTCGTTGGACAATGAATTGGTTTCTTCGGATATTGTAGGTTCATCTGCTCCATCAATTTATGACAGTAAAGCAACAATTTCTACCGAAGATGGTAAAACAGTTGTTTTATATATTTGGTATGACAATGAATATGGTTATAGCCATCAAGTAATAAGATTGGCAAGACAAATAGCAAAAGTAAAACGTTTTACGTATTATTAGTAGAACCTATTTTATAAATGAAAAGCCGAAGCAATTGCTTCGGCTTTTTTTATAATTAGATAGACACAGAATCAACAATGAATTATATATGGTGTTAATCACTGATTTTTTTTAAAATGAATTAATTCTTGTTTCTTTCAAAATGTTAAGTTAACTTTACATCAGATAAACTATACAAAAATAATATTATGTTCAAACTTTTACCACATCGTTTCAAAAGAATAGGGTTGATTATTGCTCCTTCTGGTTTTTTTCTCTGGATAATAATGCAAATTGGATGGATAACAGAATTTTCTCAATTTATTGAGCTTTCAAATCCAAAAATTTTAAATGTGAGTTCAGCTATTATTGGTTTTTTTTCTTTCCTATTTGGTACTTACGCTTTAGCTTTTTCGAAAGAAAAAATTGAAGATGAAATGATAAAAAATGTTCAACTAAAATCATTTCAATTTGCTGCTTTTCTACAAATTTTATTTCTTATTCTAGGTTTAGCTTTGGTAGGTTTTATGAAAAATCCACCAAGAGATTCAGGTTTGATGATATTTTTCATTTTGGCAATTTTTATTTTTTGGATTATATATATAATTCGTTTTAATTATATCATTCATATTGGAATTTATAAGTATGAAAAATAATGTAAAAACAATAAGAGGTAATAAAGGATTAACTCAAGAAGAACTTGCTCAATTACTTGGTGTATCTCGACAGACGGTAATTTCTATTGAGTCAAGTCGTTATGTTCCGTCAACAGTTTTATCTCTTAAAATTTCCAAATTTCTAGATAAGAATGTTGAAGAGCTTTTCGAGCTTGAAAAAAGCGATTTTGATTCAAAACCAAGTAAGTCGAGCTAATTTGTGATAATGTTAAGATAAATCCAGTTTCAATTTACTTTAAAGTCTTTAAATATTTCAAATACAACTTCTCCACTTTTTCTCTCGCCCAAGGCGTACGTCTTAAAAATTTCAAACTCGACTTTATTGTTGGGTTGTTATTAAAGGAGTTTATTTTAACGAGTCTTCCTAATTCTTCCCAACCATAAGTTGATACAAGATTTTGTACAATTTCGGCAAGTTTTACGCCATGTAATGGATTGTTTGGTTGCTCTTCGCTCATTTGACAAAAATAATCTATTAAATTCTCTTTTGAATAAAAATGATATTGTTTTAGTCTTGATAATTTTTTCTCCGTATTTTTATGCGAGAATTAAAGAGAGAATGAGTCAAGATATTTTAGAGAGAATCACATATTTGCGAGATGAGTTACGTCAGCACAATTATAATTATTATGTGCTGGATAACGCTACAATATCAGATTATGATTTTGACAATAAACTCAAAGAATTACAAAGTTTAGAAGAACAAAATCCACAGTATTTTGATGCAACATCACCTACGCAACGTGTTGGAGGAGCCATTACAAAGAATTTTAATACAGTTGCACACAAAAACAGAATGTACTCGTTAGATAATTCATATTCTATAGAAGATTTATATGATTGGGAAAAACGCATTCAAAAAAATCTAGGAACTCAAAATACAGAATATACCTGCGAATTAAAATATGATGGCGCATCTATCAATCTTAGTTATGAAAACGGGAAATTGGTCAGCGCAGTAACTCGTGGAGATGGTTTTCAAGGTGATGATGTGACTGCAAATATTAAGACCATAAAGTCTATTCCACTGCAATTAAAAGGCGAATTATTAGATTCTTTTGAAATTCGAGGTGAAATTATTTTGCCTTTAAATGGTTTTAATCAGATGAATGAAGAGCGAATTTCTGCAGGAGAAGAACCATACAGAAACCCTCGAAATACTGCAAGTGGAAGTTTAAAATTACAAGATAGTGCTGAGGTTGCAAAACGACCTTTAGATTGCTTGTTATATCATATTGTAGGGGAGAAAATTCCATATAAAACACATTATCAAACATTAGAAAAAGCACGAAATATCGGATTTAAAGTTCCGAAAGCAGTGAAGGTTTGTAAAGACATCAAAGCCGTTTTTGAATTTATAAATCATTGGGATATTGAGCGACATAATTTGCCTTATGAAACAGACGGAATTGTAATCAAAGTAAATAATTTACATCAGCAAGATGAATTGGGTTTTACTGCAAAAGCACCTCGTTGGGCAATTGCATATAAGTTTAAAGCTGAACAAGAAAGTACGTTGTTGCACGAGATAACGTATCAAGTTGGAAGAACTGGTGCGATAACTCCTGTAGCAAACTTAGAACCTGTTCAATTGGCTGGAACTATTGTAAAAAGGGCTTCTTTGCACAATGCAGATCAGATAGAGAAATTAGACATTCGTGTGAATGATACAGTTTTTGTAGAAAAAGGAGGCGAAATTATACCAAAAGTAGTCGGCGTAGATTTTGAAAAACGTCCTTTAGATTCTCAGCCAACACAATACGCAGCAAATTGTCCAGATTGTGAAACAGCATTGGTAAGAAAAGAAGGAGACGCAAAACATTATTGCCCGAATGAATATGGCTGTCCGACTCAAATTACTGGACGTATTCAGCATTTCATCAGCCGAAAAGCAATGAATATTGATGGTTTGGGATCAGAAACTGTTGAGTTATTATTCAAAGAAGGCTTAATTTTTAATTATGCAGATTTATATGATTTACGAGCAGAACAAATTGTTCCTTTAGAGCGAATGGCAGAAAAATCTGCAGAGAATATTGTTGCAGGAGTTGAACTTTCAAAACAAATTCCGTTTGAAAAAGTATTGTTTGCACTTGGTATTCGATTTGTTGGTGAAACAGTCGCTAAGAAATTGGCAAAGCATTATAAATCAATAGATAATATAATGGCTTCATCTTTTGAAGACTTGACAAATGTTGATGAAATAGGCGATAGAATTGCACAAAGCATTGTTGATTTTTCAAATGATTTAAGTTCTATTCAATTGGTTGATAGATTAAAAAGTTATGGAGTGCAACTAGAAATGTCTGCCGAATCACAAGAAAATCAAACGGATAAATTACAAGGCAACATATTTGTAGTTTCTGGAGTATTTCATCAGATGAGTAGAAATGAACTCAAAAAAGCGATTGAAGATAACGGTGGAAAAGTGAGTAGTTCTATATCAAAAAAAACAAGTTATATTGTTGCAGGTGATAATATGGGACCAAGTAAACGCACAAAAGCAGAAGATTTAGAAATAGCTATAATTTCAGAACAGGAATTTATAGAAATGATACGTTAATTTAAACTAAAAAATAATGGGAAACAGAAAACTTATTTTAGGAATATTTGTCCTTGTAGTAGCACTTGATGTTGTTGGAATCATTACAGGTAATCAATTGTTGAGATTTATATTTAAACCAATGATTATGTTGGTTTTAATGTGGTATTACTCAGTTATTATAGAGCCAGAAAATAAACTTTATTTGGCAGTGTTGTTCTTTTCTTTTTTAGGTGATGTCTTGCTTTTATTTGATTCTCAATTAAACTTTACGCTCGGTCTTGCTGCGTTTTTAATAGCACATATTATGTTGATTAAAATTGTTGTTGGAGTGCTCAAAAAATCATCAATAAGCCAAAAAATAATGGCTATAATTCCGTTTGCTCTTATCTTTTCTGGACTACTTTATTTATTAAAAGATAATTTAGGGGAACTTTTAATTCCTGTGATTATATATGCGTTTATTATTACAACTTTTGGAGTCGTTTCATTGCTAAATTATCTTACAGAAAAATCTATTCCAAATTTATTATTATTAGGCGGAGCAACTTTTTTTATACTTTCTGATAGTACACTTGCGATTAATAAATTCTATCAATCAGAATCATATTTTCCAGTATTTATTATGATTACTTACGTTTTGGCACAATACCTAATATGTAAATTTATGATTTTTGAAGGCAAAAAAGAAGTGCTTTCAAATTAATGAAAGCACTTTAAAGTGTTTGTGTGAATAAACTTAAAAGATTTATTTCACAACAGCTTTTGGTTTTTCTAAAAACTTGTCGTTTACAGATTCTCCAAGAATAACTATATCTTTAAGTTTACGATAATCATTTACCGCTTCAAGCATATCTGCCTTATTATCTCTTCTGATTTTAATACCGCTACGAGCACCTTTATTTCGCACTTCTATATAAAAACCATCCTTTAATTTGGCTGGTCTTGTTGCTGGTCTCCCCATTTTTTATTTAATTTTAAATTCGCATCTAATATACATTTATTTTTGTTAAAAGCAAGCTAAAGTTTCTCGCCTATAAATGGAATGTTTTTTCGTTGATCAAACAGTATTATTGCACTTATAATAAATGTCCCTAAAGCCATATAAAATAAGGTTCCGCCATCATTATTTATTTCAATTCCTAGTTGCGTTAAATGCATCATAATTGCACCTCCAAGAATTCCAAGTGTAAGTCCTGCTCCAGCCCAAATTGTTCGAGGAATCAAGATAAGTATCGCAGAGATTAACTCTAAAACACCAATTCCAATTCTACCGAAAGGCTCTAAACCTACTTTTGTGAAAATATATACACTGTCTGGATGTGCAGAAAATTTAAAACGTAATGTTTGTATTAAAATGACTGCAACTATAATTCTAAGTACTAATAATAAATTTTTATTCATAATGGTTTGTTTTTTACTTTTTGACGTTTATTAATTAGAAAGTTTACAAGATTTAAGAAAAATAAATACTTATTTTTGTGACATCAAGTTTTTGTAAATGATTTTAAATAAATTTAGAGATAAAAGTATCAAAAAAAAAATTGATAAGGAATTGATAGATTCTGATAAAACTTTAATTTCTATTTCTGATGAAAAAATAAGTTCAATACTTATTCTTGTAGATGATAATTCAACTAATTACTGCAATCAAATTATTGCAAAAGAGTTAAACCTTGACATTTCTAATATAAAAACTATCAATTTTATAAAAAAGCCTTCAAATGACTTAAACTCTGAAGAGTTTTTGACAAGCAAAGATTTTAATTGGTTAGGAAAAATAAAAAATGAGTATATTGAAAGTATATTAAAATTAGAATTTGATTTGTTGATAAATTTATCAGTAAATAATTTACTACTCGATTATTTGGTAGTGCTTTCAAAAGCGACATTTAAGGTTGGTTTTTCAAGTGCAGACAATCGATTATATGATTTTATGGTAGCCGTAGACACTAATGATTTAACAGTTTTTAGTGAAGAATTAAAAAAATATTTAGAAATTTTAAATAAATTATAATGCAGAAATTTTTTGGTACAGGAGTAGCACTCGTAACGCCTTTTAAAAATGATTTAGGTGTAGATTTTGACGCACTAAACAAACTTGTTGAATTTAATATTTCAAATGGTACAGATTATCTTGTGATTAGCGGTACAACTGGCGAAAGCGGGACCATTACCAAAACTGAAAAAAGTGAAATAGTAAACGCAATTGTGAAGACAAATAGCGGACGCGTTCCTTTGGTTTTAGGAATTGGAGGTAATAATACAGCAGACGTTATTGCTGAATTAAATTCAACTGATTTAGATAATATCGATGCGATTTTATCTGTGGCTCCTTACTATAGTAAGCCTACACAAGAAGGATTTTATCAACATTTTAAAGCGATTTCTTTGGTAAGTTCGAAGCCCATTATTTTATATAATGTTCCAGGAAGAACTTCAAAAAATATGTTGCCAGAAACTACGTTGCGTTTGGCAAGAGATTTTGAAAATATAATTGCTGTTAAAGAAGCTGGAAATAATACGCAGCAATATTTAGAATTGTTAAAGAATAAACCTAAAGATTTTTTGATTATTTCTGGTGATGATGATTTGGCAGTTGGGATTGTCTTGGCTGGTGGAGCAGGAGTTATATCAGTTTTAGGTCAAGGATTCCCAAAAGAATTTTCTAAAATGATGAGACTCGCTTTGGATGGAAAAGCAAAAGAGGCGTATAATATCCATTTTAAATTGATGGATGTTGTTGGTTACATTTTTGAAGAAAATAATCCTGCAGGAATTAAAGCAGTGCTCAGTTCTCTTGGTATTTGTAATAATAATGTTCGTTTGCCGTTAGTAAAAGCAACTAAAGAATTACAAGGAAAAATTGCTGATTTTATT
>CALIIP010000088.1 GCA_938018045.1 uncultured Flavobacteriaceae bacterium | reverse complement strand
ACTGCATCTTGAGCATTACTTATAAAGAAACTAAAAAGAAGTCCGACGGTTAAAATGAGTTTTTTGTTCATGTTATTTAGTGTTTCGTTTATTAATTTCGTCTCTTATTTGAGCAGCCAATTCATAGTCTTCATTCTCTACGGCTTCATCAAGTTGTTTGTTCAATTCTTCTAATGTTTCGGTACCGTAAGAAGTTTCTTCAATTGTTTCAGCAATTAAATCTCCCAGAACAATATTTTCCTCATCAATTTCATCTTCATCTTTCAGTTTCAAATAAACTCCCGCTTTGTCTAAAATGTTTTCATAGGTAAAAATAGGTGCTAAAAATCGTGTTGCTAAAGCAATAGCATCTGATGTTCGTGTATCAATTATTTCTTCAATTCCATCACGTTCACATATCAAACTAGAATAAAAAACACCGTCAACTAACTTGTGAATAATCACTTGTTTTATGATAATATGAAATCTATCAGCAAAACTTTTAAATAAATCGTGTGTTAAAGGTCTTGGCGGTTTTATTTCTTTTTCAAGTGCTATTGCAATCGATTGTGCTTCAAAAGCACCAATAACAATAGGAAGTGTTCGTGTTCCGTCAACCTCACTAAGTACCAAAGCATATGCTCCGCTTTGTGTTTGACTGTACGAAATCCCTTTTATATCTAATCTTACTAAACTCAATTCTTAAACTATTTTTTGGTTGAATATTAGGTTTCGACTCCGCTCGACCTGACATTGTAGTGTCTCCTCGAGCGGAGTCGAGAGGTTTTACAGAGAATAATACCACAAAAAAACTGTCTAATTTAAGACTTTAATAAATCTAAATTAGACAGCCTTTCGAGGCACAATTTAATAAAAATTATGCGTTATTTGCTTTAAAACTTTTCAACTTTTCAATTAATTTAGGAACAACTTCAAAAGCATCACCGACAATACCATAATCAGCAGCCTTAAAGAAAGGTGCTTCAGGATCTGTGTTGATAACAACTTTTACTTTTGATGCATTAATTCCTGCAAGATGTTGAATTGCACCAGAAATTCCGATAGCAATGTATAAATTAGAAGAAACAGGTTTTCCTGTTTGTCCAACGTGTTCACTATGAGGTCTCCAATCCATGTCTGAAACTGGTTTAGAACAAGCAGTTGCTGCACCTAAAATCTCAGCAAGTTCTTCAATCATTCCCCAATTTTCAGGTCCTTTTAAACCTCTACCAGCAGAAACAACAATTTCAGCATCAGCAATCGTTACAGTTCCAACTGTTTTATCTATTGATGTTGAGGTCAATCCGCTTTCAATAGTAGATGGAGAAAATTCTTCTGAACTTCCACTAACAGCATTTTCATGAATCCCAAATGAGTTTTTTGCCAATCCAATAACTTTTATTGAAGTGTTTATTTCTGTATTGTTAAATGCTTTGTTTGAAAATGCTTTTCTTTTCACAACAAATGGACTTGTGCTACTTGGAGCGGCAACAACATTTGAGGCGTAACCTGCATTTAAATTAACAGCAACCATAGGCGCAACAGTTAATCCGTTTGCGCTTGAATCTACAATAATAACAGTTGCATCTTCTTTTTCTGACGCTTGTTGGATCACATTTGCAATAACTTTTGCATTCAAACTTTTTAAACCATCATTTTTTACTGATAGTACTTTTTCTGCTCCATAATTATTTAATTCTGAAGTATCATCTGCATTTATAGTCAATACAACAAGGTTTGTTCCTAATTGCTCTGCTACTTGCTTTCCGTATGATGTTGCTTCAAATGCAACCTTTTTAAATTTTCCTTCCGATGACTCGGCATATACTAAAACTGACATATTTTTAATTGTTTAATTGTTAAACTGGTTAATTGTTGAATTGCTAATTAATTACACGATTACACATTTCAACAAATACACAGATTTAAATTACTTTCGCTTCGTTATGTAATAATGAGACTAACTCATCAACATTATCAGCATCTACCATTTTACAGGCACCTTTTGCTTCTGGTTTTTCAAAACTTGAAGATGAAGTTGTACCATTAAAATCTACAGGTTCAACAACATTTAAAGGCTTTTTACGAGCCATCATAATTCCTCTCATATTAGGAATGCGTAAATCTTTTTCTTCTACCAATCCTTTTTGACCTCCAATAACTAAAGGTAAACTCGCTGATAAAATTTCTTTTCCACCATCAATTTCACGACTTATTGTTGCCGTTGTTCCTTCAACTTCTAGGCCAACACAAGCATTTGAGAAATTGAAATCTAAAATAGAAGCTAACATTGCTGGAACCATTTCTCCATTATAATCACTAGATTCTTTTCCAGCCAATACTAGATTGTAATCGCCATTTTTAACAATTTCTGCTAATTGCTTTGCAACAAAAAAACCATCAGTAGCTTCAGCATTTACTCTAATTGCATCATCAGCACCAATTGCCAATGCTTTTCTTAAAGTAGGTTCTGTACTTACGTTACCAACATTTACAACTGTTACTGTTGCTCCTTGCTTTTCTTTAAACCACATTGCACGTGTTAGCGCAAATTCGTCATAAGGATTGATTACAAATTGCACTCCATTTGTGTCAAACTTCGTGTCGCTATCTGTAAAATTTATTTTTGAAGTCGTGTCTGGAACATGACTTATACAAACTAAAACTTTCATTTAAAGTATATTTTTTTGAACTTATTATATTAAAATTTTAATGTTTTTAAACATCGGTACGAAGATACTACTTTTTTTTCAATTTACTATGCACGCATAGTAAAATATTTTTGTTTAAAACAATCAATTTTATTCTGAATTATCTATTTTTGCGTATCCAAATTTATTATAAAATGAAGACATTACAATTTAGAGAAGCGATATGCGAAGCCATGAGCGAAGAGATGAGAAGAGACGACACCGTCTTTTTAATTGGGGAAGAAGTTGCAGAATATAATGGTGCTTATAAGGCGTCAAAAGGGATGCTTGATGAGTTTGGTGAAAAAAGAGTGATAGATGCACCTATTGCTGAACTTGGTTTTGCAGGAATTGCTGTTGGTTCTACAATGGGAGGAAATCGACCTATTGTTGAGTACATGACATTTAACTTTTCATTGGTTGGTATTGATCAAATAATAAATAATGCAGCTAAAATTAGACAAATGAGTGGAGGACAGTTTCCTTGTCCGATTGTTTTTAGAGGTCCAACTGCATCTGCAGGCCAATTAGGAGCAACGCATTCACAAGCATTTGAAAACTGGTTTGCAAATACTCCTGGATTAAAGGTGATCGTGCCTTCAACTCCATATGATGCAAAAGGATTGCTAAAAGCAGCAATACGTGATGATGATCCAGTAATTTTTATGGAATCTGAACAAATGTATGGTGATAAAGGAGAGGTTCCAGAAGGAGAATATGTTTTGCCAATTGGAGTTGCAGATATCAAGAGAAAAGGAACTGATGTAACTGTTGTTTCTTTTGGAAAAATAATAAAAGAGGCCTTTAAAGCAGCAGATGCGCTAGAAAAAGATGGAATTTCTATAGAAATTATTGATTTAAGAACTGTGCGTCCAATGGATCATGCAACGATATTAGAATCAGTAAAGAAAACAAATAGATTGGTAATTCTTGAAGAAGCATGGCCATTTGCAAGTGTAGCTTCAGAAATTACATATCAAGTTCAAGAAAATGCATTTGATTATTTAGATGCGCCAATTAAAAGAATTACAACTGCAGATACTCCAGCACCATATTCGCCTGTACTCTTAGCAGAATGGTTGCCAAACGCAAATGACGTTATTAAGGCAGTCAAAGAAGTGATGTATGTAAAATAATAATAATTTATAAACGTTTATTACCTTTCAGGCACGATGTTTGAAAGGTTTTTTTAATTATGAAAAAAATATTTTTAGCCCTTACATTATTTTGTAGTATTACAGCTTTTTCTCAAGTAAAAATTGGAGGAGTTGTTGTAGACGGACAAAATGAAACAGTTCCTTTTGCAAATGTGGTATTTGTAAATTCTACAATAGGAACAGTATCTGATGAAAACGGAAAATTTTATTTAGAATCTGATGTAAATTACTCTGAAATTGAAATTTCATTTATTGGATACGAAACGAAAAGACTCACGATAAACAGTCGAGATTTAAACCTAAGTATTGTTTTAAAAGAGGCTGATAGTCAATTAGATGAAGTAGTTATATATTCCGGAAAAACAAAGAAAAAAGGAAATCCTGCGATTGATATTTTAAAGAAAGTTTGGGCGAAAAAACGTCAAAACGGAACGCATCTTTTTGATCAATATGAGTATGAGAAATACGAGAAAGTAGAATTCGATATGAATAATATCGATAGCACTATGATGCAACGTAAGATTTTTAAAGGAATGGAATTTATCTTTGAAAGTATCGATACTTCAAGAATTACAGGAAAGGCATATTTGCCAATTTTCATTAACGAATCCGTCAATAAAACCTATGGAAATAACAAGACAAACAAATTCCGAGAAGATCTGATTGCCAATAAGAATTCTGGATTTGACAACAACCAATACATCATATCATTTATTAAAGATTTGTATGTAGATTATGACATTTATGACAATTATATTAAGGTGTTTGACAAAAGTTTTGTGAGTCCGCTTTCAAAAACGGGTGTTTCTACTTACAACTATGTTCTTACAGATAGTGCATATATTGACAATAAATGGTGTTACAATATATTATATTATCCAAGGCGTAAAAGTGAATTGACTTTTAAAGGAGATTTTTGGGTAAATGATTCTACATATGCAGTGAAAGAAATAAATATGCAAGCCAATAAAAGTGCTAACATAAATTGGGTTAAAGATATTTACATAGAACAAGATTTTAATGTGCTTAATGATTCTGTTTTTCTTTTAAAACGTGATTATATCATGTCAGACTTTAGCATCGGAAAGAAAGACAAAGCAAAAGGTGTATATGGAAAACGTACTACCTTATTTAAAGATTATAAATTTGATAATGATAAAGGAGAAGATTTTTATAAAAAGGAAATAGACATTTATGAAGAAGAAATTTATGCAAAATCAGATGATTATTGGACAGAGAATAGGCAAGAAAAATTAAACAAAAATGAACTTGGAGTTTATAAAATGTTAGATACATTGAGTAATACGCCTAAGTTCAAAAAAATGTATAGTCTTATTTCGATTTTGGGATCAGGATATATTGAGATGAATAATTTTGATTTCGGACCTATTTTTTCTACTGTTGGAACCAATGATGTTGAAGGTATACGTTTACGAGTTGGTGGTAGAACTTATTTTGGAAGAAACGATTTGTGGAGAATTCAAGGATATACTGCTTATGGCTTTAAAGATGATCAGTTTAAATATGGAATTTCTGGAAAATGGTTGGTCAACCAAAAAAACAGAGTAATTCTTGGATTAGGAAATCGCAGAGATATAGAGCAAATAGGTGTTAGTTTAACAACAACCAATGATGTTTTAGGTCGTAGTTTTGCTTCGTCGTCTTTCTTTGCAAGTGGTGATAATAGTAAATTGACCTCCATTAATTTGACCAATGCATTTGTGTCAATGGAGCCAAAAAAGAATTTGATTATTAATGTTGGTGCAACTTATAGAACTTTAAAAAGTGCTTCACCAACTTTTAATCTAGATTATTTTGACGAAACAGGAACCTTACAATCTGAAATTGCTCAAGCAGAAGCAAATGTTTCTGTAAGATATACTCCAAAATTGAGAACAATAGGTTATGGTGTTGAAAGAGGAGAAGCAGATACAAGGCATCCAATTTTCTTCTTAAA